>CBFHSW010000094.1:0-2252 GCA_965658595.1 Gammaproteobacteria bacterium
CCACAAAAAAACATCTAAACATTATTAAAAAAGACCTGTAGAACATCATTATTAAATGATTTTACAATCAGTAAATGAGCGTTTTAAAAAGATATTTTCAACGTTTTATCGTGCCGGCTGAGTAGAATTTAAAGGAGTTTAGTTGAGCATGTCTTCAGTAATAGCAAGAACATCCTGTTCTTTTTTAAACATCGCTTCATAACTCACGTTTGGCAATTTAAATAGTCTGCCCTGTGCTTTCTGCCGAACACTTTCAGCAAAGTCTACTGGTCCAGTGACATCAATAGCCGCATAGCGCTCACCGTCTAGGTCATAGGCTTGTAATGCAATCACGCTGCTATCATTGAGTTGATACTCAATCATTAAACTAACGGCATGGTCTGCAACTTTGTCTTGGCTAGCGACATCGAGCAGCTGGAAGGATGATAAGGCATTAGTAATTTGTTGGAGCTCAGCATCGACTACGTGGGCGTTAGGATCTGTCAGATTGGTCACTTTAAAATGTGAACTATCAGGCTCATCTGTCTCGTCATGACGGTGCTCAATAATGATCGCTTTACTACCCGCCACTTTGATTGTGACTTTTGCTATCTCCTGCGGCTCTACACTGAATAAGTCTTTATTTAACCAGTAAGTGAGATCATGTTTGATATCGATCTTCTTATTGACTAACCATGAAGTGGCGTCATTGGGTTTACGCACATAGCGATTCTTATTCAGTTGTGGGCCAGGCTTGCCGACAATCAATGCAGTCGCTTGCTCACCATAATGCAAAGTGACTTGCATACCTTGCGCATCAGCATAACTGATATCTTCTACTCCTAAGCGAGCATACAGCTCTGGATTAGAGGTTTTTTCTTCAATTATGTGTGCTTCTAGCAGTGACACCACTAAACTACGGATTTGTGAAATCTCTGCTGGGTAATTATCACGTTCTTCCACCTGCCATGTTGCACTCTGCTTATTTAGGGTCACGATGGTTTGATTGTCTGCCCCTGCAATTTCGATTTTCTGAATAGAATTGGCCTGCGGTAAAACATCAGCCAGTAACACTTTACCTATCGCTGCAGAACGATTAACACTCGTCTTTTGATTAGATAAATAATATCCACCGACTCCTATGATAGCGAGTACGACAAGTGCTAATAATGTTTTACTGTTCATAATGGCTCAATAAGTCTGTGTTATGTTTGTCATTAATTAACTATGCGGCTGAATGCGTCGCTTAGCGCGCACAGCAGATAATACTAACGCGAGCACTGTGAGTAGCAATGGCATCAACCCGATATTGATCGCCTTCAACCAGTTACCTAGTGACTGTATGTTTTTATCTAGCTCATGGCGGACTTTGCGAAGCTCTTTACGTACTTGCAGCTTCTCATCTTGAAAGCGTGCTATCTCAGCGCGTTGCTCTTCACTCATCATAAGTGCGTTCTCATCATCACGCTTGGCTTCTAGTTGAGTGATTTTTTGTTCTGTCTGGCGCAACTTGTTTTGCAGTACTCGCTCTTGTTCACGAAACTGATCATCTGCGTCACGACGTAGGGCTTCTACCACCACGAATGGCTTAGTCGCTGTCGCTCGACCGCGCACACTGATCAGGTCTGAACTCCCAAGCAAGTTATCAACCGCATTGACTGCAAAGTTACCATTTGATGCCCATGCATCCATGATTTTTTGTCCAAGAAAATCTTGTACTGTGACCCACATACGATCAGTCAACATATCAACATCTGTCACCACAACAATGTTCACACGTTCATTGGATTGATTGATATGTGTGCTAGTGACTTCTGAATCTTTTGGTGGGCCGTCAGGGAATGCAGATTGTGGTTGCATTTCAAATCGTCCTGCCACGTTATAGTTTTCACCAGTAGCAACGTATCCCTCTGCCAAGCTGGAGACTTTAGGTAAGAAACGAAACTTAGAACTTTCAAATGGCATGGCTTCTGTACTACTCTGGATAAGCGGCTCAAATTCCACATCAGCACCCGCTTGAGGTTGCACTGTTCCAGCCATCGCCATGGTGATCATATCTAACCCTGAGGTCATAACGTTATCTGCGGCTAAGGCACTTTTATCCAATCCCAGAATGGCATAGTGACGTGCTTGCTGTCCGTTACCTGCGTCAATAGTGAGTGCATACTTACGATCACCGAGCACTTTTGCCGGTGAGTACTCAATGCCGTAGGCTTTGAATAACTTACTTAGTGAAGAGCTACGTACTCCCTCTGCTTCAATGGGAGAATTAG
>CBFHSW010000095.1:0-7535 GCA_965658595.1 Gammaproteobacteria bacterium
CACTTGGCGCTACAGTCCGTAATGATCCATTGACGTCTTGTGAGCCTATATCTAAAATTTTTATTTTATTGCTATTCTTTACATAGGTCTGAAAAAATAATTGTCCAAATTGCATTGCCGTGTCATGCATTTTTTCTATCCCTCAAATAATTTATTTGAAACTGTAAATCATAATTATGTATTTGCAATCACTCTATCAACAATCCTATGACTTAATCTATGACACTATTCTCAGGTGAACGCATCTATGATGATAAGTTCCTCTGGTTATTCCACCGTGACTGACTTGGCTAAGTTACGTGGTTGATCTACGTCTGTGCCTTTAAGAACAGCCACATGATAGGCTAACAGTTGTAGTGGAATATTAAAAATGATCGGTGCGACTGCATTTTCAGGGGCGTCTATTTCTATCAGTTGCATGGTTTTATCATCCTTAAAATCACAACTTATATCTGCAAAGACATGTAATTCACCACCACGTGCATGGACTTCTTGGATATTAGATTTTAATTTTGCTAGTAATTCATTATTGGGCGCCACAGTAATGACCGGCATATTCTCGTCTATGAGCGCAATAGGGCCGTGCTTCAATTCTCCAGCAGCATAGGCTTCTGCATGCACATAAGATATTTCTTTTAGTTTAAGTGCCCCCTCCATTGCGATTGGGTAATGTGAGCCTCGACCTAAAAATAATGCATGTTGCTTATCCTGATAGCGATGCGCTAATGCTAATATAGCTTTATCACTTTCAAACACTTTACTTACACGTGCTGGTAAATTTGATAATTGTGCAACGAGTTCTTTTTGTTTGTGTGAACTCAACTGATGTCTTTTACCAATCAATATGACTAGCAACATCAATGCAACTAGTTGTGTTGTAAAGGCTTTGGTTGAGGCTACACCAATCTCTGGACCTGCATGTGTCATTAATACTAAATCCGACTCACGCACTAATGAGCTTTGGGGGACGTTACAGATGACTAACGATCCCACATAATGTTCTTTTTTTGCTTGGAGTAATGCAGCCAAACTATCCGCTGTTTCTCCTGATTGTGAAATGGTTATAAATAACGTGCCTGTTTGCACTATATGCTTGCGATAACGAAATTCACTTGCCACTTCTACCTGACAAGGTACGCCTGCTAATTCTTCAAACCAATGTTTTGCCACACAACCCGCGTGATAACTTGTGCCACAGGCAATGATTTGTATTGTTTTAACTTTATCTAATATTGGTTTTGCTAATGGCCCTAATATTTCATCTAATACCTGCCCATTAAAAATACGTCCTTCTAGGGTGTCAGTAATAGCACGAGGTTGCTCATGTATCTCTTTCAACATGTAATGTGCATAGTCACCCTTATCTGTTGCTGCTGCACTTTGTTGACTTTGCTGAATCACTCGCTCAACTCTATCCCCTGATTTGTCATAGATAGTTACTTCCTGTGCATCGATATCTGCAACATCACCATTCTCCAAATACATGAAATTCTGTGTATGTTTGAGTACTGCATTGACATCTGATGTGATTAAATTCATATCATCACCTACACCAATAATTAGTGGACTACCATTCCTTGCTGCAATAATCTTATCTGGATTTTCTTGGTCAATCACTGCCAGTGCATAGGTGCCTTGCAAATCTTTACAGGTATTGGTGACTGCGTTTAATAATGATTGTTCCTGTGATAAATAGTAAACAATCTGATGAACAATGACTTCACTATCGGTTTCTGATTCAAACTGCACACCCGCCGATTGCTGTCGATTTTTCAAATCCTGAAAGTTTTCAATGATGCCATTATGCACAACAGCTATGCGTTGTACTGACATATGTGGATGTGCATTATTCTCTGATGGAGCGCCATGGGTTGCCCAGCGTGTATGTGCTATTCCAACCTGTCCATCCAATGGCTGTTCGACTAAGGCTAGTGCGAGTGCGTCAACTTTTCCACTGCGTCGAATTCTCTCTATACTATGATTTTTACATACAGCAATTCCAGCTGAATCATAACCACGATATTCTAATCGTCTGAGTCCCTGAACGAGGGTGTCAGCGACATTGTGTTTTGCGATAGCACCTACTATTCCACACATAAATCACGTCTTATTTTTTTTGGTCGGCCGTTGCCAATGATCTATAGTTTTTTGTTTACTGCGTGATAGTGTTAATTTATCTGCTGCTGCATCACTCGTTATAGTGGAACCCGCGCCAATTGTTGCACCGCTATTTATAATCACTGGTGCCACTAACTGAGTATCTGATCCTATAAATACATGATCACCGATAATCGTTCGATGTTTGTTAGCACCGTCATAATTACAGCTAATCGTTCCGGCACCGATATTGGTGTCATGCCCTACCTGCGCATCACCGATATAACTCAGGTGATTTATTTTTGTTCCAGTATCTATATGTGTTTTTTTAATCTCAACAAAGTTACCAATCTTCACCTCATCCGCTAAGATGGTATCTGGTCGCAAACGCGCATATGGACCAATCTCACAGGCTTGTCCAATCTCTGCCTGTTCTATATATGAATATGCATGTACGTTGCTATCTTTACCAATGTGCGCATCTATAATGACAGTGTTCATTCCTATGTGGACATTCTCTTCTAGTATTACGTCACCGCGTAAAGTCACACATGGTTCAATCACAATATCATTCGCCACTTCTATCTGACCTTCTATATATACAGTATTTGGATCTTTTAAGGTCACACCCTTCATCATTAATTGATGACGCTGACGCTGTTGATAACAGGCTTCTACTTGGGCTAATTGCACGCGATCATTGATACCGAGTACATCCGTAGCATCTTCACACTGAAATGCATCGACTCGTTTGTTGTCTGCCACTGCACACGCAATAATGTCTGTTAGATAGTATTCTTGTTGAGCATTATCGTTTTCGATTCTTGCTAACCACTCAATTAGGTCGTGTGTGTCCGCACAGATAATTCCAGAGTTCACCTCTTTAATTTCTTGTATCTCAGGACTTGCATCTTTTTCTTCGATAACCTGTGTAATGAATCCGTCAGCATCACGAACTATACGCCCATAACCACTGGGATTATCTGTAATGCTCGTTAAAACTGATAAATGTGCCGTACTTTCCAGTAATGTCAGGCAAGTACTGGCCTGTAATAGTGGAACATCGGCATATAACACTATGGTTTTGCTTGGCAGATTCATTTTTAAATTTACAACACATTGCTCCACAGCATGGCCAGTGCCTAATTGTTCTTTTTGCAAACACCAGTGCACATCGTCTGCTTGGATGCTTGTTTGAAGTTTTTCACCACCATAGCCATAAACCACATTTATCTGTGTGGCATTTAATTGGCGAGCCGTATTAATGCAGTGCATAAGCATAGGTATGCCACCCACAGGGTGTAATACTTTAGGCAGTTGACTACACATGCGTGTACCACGGCCAGCGGCCAGAATGACGACATTCAATGACATGAAGTTAAATCCGTTTGAATTTGACTATTAAACAACAATTATGGTCTATTTTGGACTAGTTGGTTGGGTTTGGATAGAAAATAAGCGAAAAAAAAGGCAGCTAAAAAGCTGCCTTTAGATTCTGTCCTTACTTTGTCTTTTAACTCGACAATTAACCCTTACGTATCTTTTGAATCATACGCAAACGCGCATTGGCTTCGGCGAGTTCAGCCATGGCACGGGCACTATCAATTTCAGCACCTTTATCAGCTAGTGCTTCTTCAGCTTTTTGCTTGGCTTCTAACGCTTTAGCCTCATCAAGATCTTCTGCACGAACCGCAGTATCCGAGAGTACCGTAACAATATCAGGCTGTACTTCTAACATTCCACCAGACACATAAATATGCTGATCTTGCTCGCCTTCAACCTCGATTTTTATCTCACCGGGCTTGAGTTGAGTGACCAATGGTGTGTGATTAGGATAAATACCTACGTCGCCCATGATAGCCGGAGCTATCACAGCGGTGACTTCGCCAGAAAAAATCTCTGCTTCTGCGCTTACTATATCAAGTTGCATGGTTGTTGCCATAGTCTGTTAATTATAGTTCTTCAGCTTTCTTAAGCACTTGCTCAATATTACCTACCATGTAGAAAGCTTGCTCTGGAAGGTGATCATACTCACCATCAACAATCGCACGGAAACTTGAAATAGTGTCTTTCAAAGGCACTAACTCACCTGGAGTTCCTGTGAATACCTCTGCAACGCTGAATGGTTGTGACAAGAATCTTTGAATTTTACGAGCACGTGTTACCACTTGTTTATCTTCTTCAGATAACTCGTCCATACCTAAAATTGCAATAATATCTTTTAGTTCTTTATAGCTTTGTAATGTGTTTTGAACATCACGTGCTGTGTCATAGTGCTCTTGACCAATGATCAATGGATCTAATTGGCGACTGGTTGAATCCAATGGATCTACCGCTGGGTAAATACCTAGCTCAGCAACCTGACGTGAAAGTACTACTGTCGCATCTAAGTGGGCGAAGGTAGTTGCCGGTGATGGATCAGTCAAGTCATCAGCCGGTACATATACCGCCTGAATTGATGTAATTGATCCAGAATTTGTTGATGTAATACGTTCTTGCAACACACCCATTTCTTCTGCCAGAGTAGGTTGGTAACCTACCGCTGATGGCATACGTCCTAATAGTGCTGACACCTCTGTTCCGGCCAGTGTGTAACGATAGATGTTATCAATGAACATCAATACGTCTTTACCTTCGTCACGGAAGTATTCCGCCATCGTCAAACCTGTTAGTGCAACACGTAGTCTGTTTCCCGGTGGCTCATTCATCTGACCATAAACCATGGCAACTTTATCTAGTACGCCCGCTTCTTCCATTTCATAGTAGAAATCGTTACCCTCTCGAGTACGCTCTCCTACACCTGCGAATACTGATAAACCTGAGTGGGCTTTCGCAATGTTGTTGATCAATTCCATCATTGTTACAGTTTTACCTACACCTGCACCACCGAAGAGACCAATCTTTCCGCCTTTCGCAAATGGACACAACAAATCAATCACTTTAATACCTGTGGTCAACAGCTCATTACCACCGGCTTGCTCTTCAAATGATGGTGGCAAGCGGTGAATAGGCATTGTCGAATCGTTGCCGATTTCACCTGCGTTATCTACCGGTGTACCCAACACGTCCATCACACGACCCAATGTTTTAGGGCCGACTGGAACGTTAATTGGATTTCCAGTATTACTGACATCTAGTCCACGTTGTAGACCTTCTGAAGCACCCATAGCAATGGTTCTGACGATACCATCACCTAACTGCTGCTGTACTTCTAGTGTCAAGCCTTTCGCATCCACCTTTAGTGCGTCATACACTTTAGGAATTTGATCGGAAGGGAACTCCACATCAACGACCGCACCGATGACTTCAATAATTTGACCAGTACTCATATTTATTCCTCGTTACTTCAACTTAATATATAAAACTTTTGATTTAAACTGCTGCAGCGCCGCCCACAATCTCGGACAGCTCCTGTGTAATAGACGCCTGACGTGCTTTATTGTATTGCAGCTGTAAATCGTCAATTAAACTACCTGCGTTATCTGATGCGCTCTTCATAGCAATCATTCTTGCTGCCATTTCACAGGCAATGTTTCCAACCACACCACTGTAAACTATGGATTCAACATAACGCACCAATAAAGCATCTAGTACTTCTTGTGCGTCCGGCTCATAGATGTAATCCCAATGATGCTCACGCTCTGTGGTTTCTTCTTCTTTCGGCAATGGTAGTAATGCAGACACCTTGGGCGCTTGAGTCATGGTGTTTACAAACTCATTCTCAACCAAGTACAAACGATCTATATCCCCCGCAATATATCTATCAAGCATCACTTTAACGGAGCCGATGATATCATTGAGAGCGACTTTATCACCTAAATGACTAGCACTAGAAACGGTATTCACATCTTTAAGACGTTTGAAGAATGCCACACCCTTAGCACCGATAATGCTGACATCAACACCCACGTTCTGGCTTTGATATTCTTGCATTTTCTTCATGGTGCTTTTGAACAAGTTGATATTCAAACCACCACAAAGGCCACGATCCGAAGACACGATAATAAAGCCAACGCGTTTTACGCCTTCTCTTTCTACCATGAATGGATGCTTGTACTCAGAGTGCGCAGATGCCAAGTGGTTAATTACTTGTCTAATTTTGCTCGCATAGGGGCGAGTAGCATTCATGCGATCTTGAGCTTTTCGCATCTTACTCGCTGCCACCATTTCCATGGCTTTAGTGATCTTCTGAGTGTTTTTAATACTCGCGATCTGTGTTCGTATTTGTTTAGCGCCAGACATAGTGCCTACCAGACGTTGTTAGCTTTGAATGATTCAATCGCTTTCTTGATACCCGCTTCGATATCGTCGTTGTAAGCGCCTGTAGAGTTAATTTCGTCCATTAACTCTTTTTCGCTGCTACGTAAGTAGTCATGTAGACCAGCCTCAAAAGCAACCACTTTGTTAACTTCGACATCATCAACATAACCATTATCTACAGCGTATAGAGAAACTGCCATCTCACCCACTGAAAGCGGTGAATATTGGTTCTGTTTAGTCAATTCCATGACGCGCTCACCACGCTCTAACTGCTTACGTGTTGATTCATCAAGATCAGAAGCGAACTGTGAAAATGCTGCTAGCTCACGATATTGAGCTAGTGCTAAACGCACACCACCACCAAGCTTCTTAATGATTTTAGTCTGTGCTGCACCACCTACACGTGATACTGATAGACCCGCGTTAATGGCTGGACGGAAACCTGAGTTAAATAAATCTGACTCCAGGAAGATCTGACCATCAGTAATTGAAATTACGTTAGTTGGTACGAATGCGGATACGTCACCAGCTTGAGTTTCAATGATTGGTAGTGCTGTCAATGAACCTGTTTTGCCTTTAACTTCACCGTTAGTGAAATCTTCTACGTATTTCTCATTTACACGTGAAGCTCGCTCTAGCAATCTTGAGTGTAAGTAGAATACGTCACCAGGATAGGCTTCACGACCTGGCGGACGACGTAATAATAGTGAGACTTGGCGATAGGCTACCGCTTGCTTAGATAAATCATCATAAATGATCAAAGCATCTTCACCACGATCACGGAAGTATTCACCCATAGTACAACCAGAGTATGGCGCGATATATTGCATTGCAGCTGATTCAGCTGCGGCCGCTGCCACAATTGTTGTATGACCCATTGCATCGTGTTCTTCTAACTTACGAACCACGTTTGCAATCGATGAATTCTTTTGTCCAACCGCTACATAGATACACTTCACACCAGTGTTTTTCTGGTTGATGATGGCATCAATTGCTACAGCTGTTTTACCTGTTTGGCGGTCGCCAATAATCAACTCACGTTGACCTCGGCCGACTGGCACCATGGCATCAATAGATTTAATACCGGTTTGAACTGGCTGACTAACAGACTTACGTTCCATTACACCCGGTGCAATCTTTTCGATAGGTGAACTGATTTTTGATTCGATAGGGCCTTT
>CBFHSW010000096.1:0-5010 GCA_965658595.1 Gammaproteobacteria bacterium
TGAGATCAATAGAGAGTAACGCTTCGGTATGATCGATGACGATAGCACCACCAGAGGGGAGTGATACCTCACGTTGGAAAGCTGATTCTATCTGAGCTTCAATTTGATAGCGATTAAATAAAGGAACATGATCTTCATAGAGTTTTAGCTTGCGAATACTGTTAGGCATTACTTGCTGTATGAAGCTCTTGGCATCATTGAAGATGTTTTTGTCATCAATAATAATCTCATTGATGTCTGATCTAAAATGATCACGCAAGGCGCGAATCATTGCGTTGCTTTCCTGATAGATTAAGAAAGGCTCGTTACGCTCATCTGCGGCCGTCTGTATAGCAGACCAGACTTTTTGCAAGTATTCTAGGTCCCATGTTAATTCCTCACTGCTACGTCCTACACCAGCAGTTCTAACGATAGCGCCCATTCCATCAGGAACAACTACATCATTGAGTGCTTCACGAACTTCTTTGCGATCATCACCTTCAATGCGACGTGACACACCACCAGCACGAGGGTTGTTTGGCATCAGTACCAAATAGCGACCTGCGAGACTGATAAAAGTTGTTAAGGCAGCACCTTTATTACCACGCTCTTCTCTTTCGACTTGAACAACCAGTTGTTGTCCTTCTTCGATAAGGTCTTTAATAGGTGGACGTTCACCTTGGGGAGTATTGTGATTTTTGAAATATAACTTAGATATTTCTTTGAAGGGCAGAAAGCCATGACGTTCAACGCCATAATTAACAAATGCAGCCTCAAGACTCGGTTCTATGCGAGTAATAACAGCTTTATATATATTGGCTTTTTTCTGCTCTTGGGAGGGAACTTCGATATCGAGGTCGTACAACTTCTGACCATCGACCATGGCAACACGCAGTTCTTCCTGCTGGGTTGCGTTGACTAATATTCTTTTCATAATTATCTCGGTATTGTTCTACTTCCATGCAATAGGCTGGGGTCAACAAGTAAATAGATTTGTTGATAAGCACGCGCATGCATCGCTCAATAGAACGATGTGCAAACCCTTTTATTTGGTTTGGTATTAGCTTTCGTAGCAAGCAAAGTTTTGGAAATAGAAGGAACATTCTTTAATTTATAATGACCTGACTAAGTCAGATCGTCTTTATTATTTTTATGGGCCAAGTTGCGTGAGAAATTCACGACTAAATTATGGCTTAGTTGTTACCACCTGATTGATGTATTAATTGATGAGAGCGTAAACATTAAGCTCTTTGTCATAATCCGGTTGATGTATAGTACCAATCATTACTTATAGCGGCAATAAAATTGAAAAATTCACAAAAGAAACCCCATGCAAACTAAACACTTGGAAGTAGATGTTAATAAAGAAGGTCAACGAATAGACAATTTTCTGATTGCCCACTTCAAAAATGTGCCTAAGAGTCGCATTTATCGCGCGATCCGGAGCGGAGAGGTGCGCGTGAACAAAAAGCGTGCCAAACAAACCTATCGCCTCCAAATGGGCGATATCGTCAGAATTCCTCCCATTCAAAATTACAGTGACGATTCTCAGACCAAGCAAGAAGTGCCAAAAGAGCTGATTGAGCAGCTAGAGAATAATATTATTCACGAAGATGAATATATCCTGGTACTGAATAAACCCACAGGGATTGCAGCTCATAGCGGTACAGGGGATCGCTGGGGCGTCATTGAGATTATGCGAGCTAGCAGGGTTCATCAGCCATTTTTAGAGCTAGTGCATAGAATTGATAAAGAGACCAGCGGTTGTCTATGTTTAGCTAAGACTAGGCGTTCTCTCTTAGATGCTCAAAATGCACTTCAACATGAGAATTCTGTTAAGGAATATACGTGTTTGGTGAAAGGACAGTGGAGAGTTAAAAACAAACACATTCACCATCCTATCGACAAACAAGCCACTCAACAGGGTGCCAAAATGATCATTAACGAAGAAGGTAAAGAGGCTCACTCCACATTTTCAACGTTAGAGATTTTTCCAGATCACACGCTTATTAAGGCTTCAATAGATACCGGACGTACTCATCAAATTCGCGTGCATGCACAACAAGAGGGTTATCCGTTGGTGGGTGATAAGCGCTACGGAGACTTTGAGCACAATCGAGATCTAGCTAAAAAAGGCTTTAAAAGGTTATTTTTACACGCTACTTACCTGAAACTTAAGTTAATGGATATCAGTCAGAACTATGAATTTACAGCACCAATGCCATCTGAATTGAAAAGTTTGTGTCGCCAGTTACGTAAAGGACTATAGGTTATTAGGATAAGAACAAAGCCATTAAACGTTATATAATCTGTGTCATTCAGAAAATATATACTTACTCAGATTAAATCTAGTGAATCACATTCACTAAACCATATTAACTGAACCAAATTCACTCAATCACATTGATAAGGGTAAACATGGATCCATCAAAGCCAGACTGGGAACGCCAAGCGCTAGTTGACTTGGCAGGTGCCGGCCTCAAAGAACAGCGCAAAGCGAGACGCTGGGGGATATTCTTTAAATTGCTAGGCTTTGCCTATCTGTTACTGGTGTTAGTAAGTTTTGTAGGTGTACAAGATGTGCAGTTTGAATCTATAAACGAAGCTCATACGGCCTTAGTCGACCTCAATGGTGTTATCGCAGATGGCCAGTCTGCAAGTGCAGACAATGTAGTGGCAGGGCTGCGAGATGCTTTTGAGAGTGAAATGGCAGTGGCCATTATTCTCAGAATCAATTCACCTGGTGGTTCACCCGTTCAATCAGCCTACATTAACAACGAGATAACGCGTTTACGCACACTGTATCCAAGTAAACCACTATATGCAGTCATTTCAGATGTATGTGCCTCAGGTGGGTACTATGTGGCTGTGGCTGCGGATAAGATATATGCCAATGAGTCCAGCATTGTAGGTTCCATAGGCGTACGTATGGATGGCTTTGGTTTTGTCGACACGATTAAAAAGCTCGGTGTAGAGCGACGCTTGTTAACGGCAGGTGAGCATAAAGCAGTGTTAGATCCGTTTAGCAAAGAAAGTGATTATGAAAAAGCTCATGTTCAAAATTTACTAAATGAAGTCCATGATGAATTTATCGCTGCTGTAAAAAAGGGGAGATCAGACAAACTAGTGGATGACCCTAAACTATTCAGCGGCTTATTTTGGACAGGGGAGCGAGCGCTTGCTCTAGGGCTAGTTGATGAATTAGGCAGTGCTGGTTATGTGGCTAGGGAAGTCATTGAGGTCGATAACATCATAGATTACACCTACAAGGAGGATTTCTTCGAGAAGTTCGCTAACAATCTTGGTAGTGCCATCGTCAATAAACTCGATACATCAATGAACGGATACTCGCTGAAATAGTCGACTTGCACTAGAGTCATAGAGATAAGATGGTAGCAACAAGGCCATTAGAATAGGCCAGCCTCATGAGATTTATACTTTGAGTGCTCTATGATCAGTACTCAATGATTGTATTCTTTATGGAATGGAGTAGCCGAATTCACGTAAATGCTTGGCTAATGAGATAAGAGGAAGGCCGATCAATGCAGTTGGATCGTCACCTCGCATAGAATCGCACAATGCTACTCCTAATCTCTCAGACTTGAAGCTTCCGGCACAATCATAAGGCTTATCTGCCAATAAATAGCGCTCTATCTCAGTGATTTCGAGCGTTCTAAACACAACAGTAAAATGATCAATCCAAGATATAGTCTGGTTTTTTTCTGTATCTAACAATGTCACCGCGGTGCTGAAAACCACTTGCTTGCCAGAGATATACTGTAATTGCTTGATAGCATTGACGTGATTGCCCGGTTTACCAAGAATATTCTGTTCACATATAGATGCTTGGTCAGATGCGATAATGAGTGATTTTTGATGCATTTCGGCGATTTTAGCTGCTTTTTCTCTACTCATTCTAAGAACATAATTATCTGGCGCTTCATCTAGATGGGCAGTTTCGTCGATATCTGGCGAATAGCACGTAAAGTCCAACCCTAGTCGAGAAAGTAATTCTTTACGATAAGGTGAACTGGAGGCCAAAATAATCTTATTCATGCGTTTTTTTATGAGTGAGGCGGCTACATCAATGCAAGCGAATTGTGTGCACGCTAAAACCGACAAATTACTTTAATTTCCATTATTTAGCTACAATATCATCGTGAAATTCTTTGACGAAACAATAGCTAATCTATACACTTGCGACCCGAATGAATACTGAACTTCCCTTACGTATCGACCCTGTCCTGTTTGCACAACAGGAACGTGAAATTCAGGGTGAAATACGTATAGCTGAACTACCTGAAATTGCTGGTGTTACCTCTAAGCCAGATAATTTACTAACAATAGTAATGAGTTTTTCGAAATCATCATTACAGTATCCACTCGTTAAAGGTACTATTGAAGGTGAAGTAGTGCAATCATGCCAACGTTGCCTAGGTGATACTATCATCAAGATCAACGAAACGTTTGAGCTATTGCTGGTCACGTCGGAGACGTCAGATACAGCTGAGCAAGAAGGACATGAAGTTTTTGAATACAATGAAGTCACTATCGACATGCTGAACTTCATTGAAGAAGAAGTCATGCTTGCATTGCCAATCGTTGCTAAGCATGAATCTGTAGATGAATGTTTACCCATCGCGCAGAAATGGATCAAGAATAAAGAACATGTGCCAGCGGACCAGAAAAAAGAGAATCCGTTTGCCAAGTTAAAAGACCTTAAAAATTAGTCGTACTGAAAACGGAGAAACTATTATGGCAGTTCAACAAAATCGTAAAACACCATCTAAAAGAGGCATGCGTCGAGCTCATGATAGTCTGAGTGCAGCAACTCTATCTGTAGATTCAACTACAGGCGAAACACATCGCAGACATCATGTTAGCCCAGATGGTTTCTATCGTGGTCGTCAAGTGATTAAACAAAATGAGATAGAAGAAGACGAAGAGTAAACCTAAAGGTTTATTTTTTCATACCTATAATATCAAAATTTTTGTATAGCTCATCTTGAAAGCTTTCAAGGTGAGCACTCA
>CBFHSW010000097.1:0-11483 GCA_965658595.1 Gammaproteobacteria bacterium
CGGGCCTTTGAATTGACTTTCTTTGGGAGGACGAATTAGCGCCTCATAGCTTAATTGCTGTGAATTTGAAAAGTTTATGATGGGCTGAAAATCAACGGTAAGGCGTTTATTAGTAATGATCGATATTAGCTGATCTTCAATATCTTTTTTGCCTTCTGCATTTAATAAACGAATATTGTCCATTAGCTATGCGGGCTCCTCATATATAGTTTATTTCACTATGTTGATTAAAAGTAACCCAACCTTGAGTGATAAAATACACATTCAAGCTTCATCATATTAAGCATTGCAGAGCGCTTTGGTGTTTCTATCAGGACTCAGTCTATCATCGTTTATTAATATCCACTAAGGCACGAAGTACATCTCTTCGGCTAATTACGCCCACTAGTCGGTTATCTTCTAAGACAGGAAAACGACGGCGCTCAGTATTAAGAAACATATTTGCAACATCAATCACCGTGTCATTGGCTTCAACACTGACCACTGCAACTGACATAAAATCTTTGACTTGACCACCATACTCTTCATGGTAACCAGCATTAACGGCGACATTCATGCAGTCTTTCTCAGACAACACCCCAACCAAATCACCACGTTCATTGAGTACTGGTGCGGCTGATATGCGATTTTTGACTAAAACGACTATAGCTTGCATCACATCCATTTCTGGAGCGAACATGACCAAGCTAGTGTTCATGTAGTCTTTAACTGCGATGGATTGTATTAACATTGTTATCACCCTTCTTTTTATCGCAGGGTCGTTGGCAGGAACCACATTTGTCGGCGCCACCACAAGAGCCCTTTATTGGAGATCTCCCTAGTAGTACTCCTACGGTCATTGCAATAAATGCCATTAGGAATACCGCTAATGTTATTAACAATGTGCTCATTATGCGCCTAAATGTGCCTAGCCGCCAAAATCATCAAGTAAGACGTTTTCAGGCTCTACACCCAAGTTCTCCAACATATCCACTACTGCTGCGTTCATCACGGGTGGCCCGCAAATATAGAACTCACAATCTTCTGGAGCGGGGTGATCTTTGAGATAATTATCGAATAAAACATTATGGATGAATCCGGTATAGCCCTTCCAATCATCCGCCTCTTGCGGATCTGATAACGCCACATTCCATTCAAAATTATCATTATTTTCAGCTAGCTCATCAAAATCTTCGACAAAGAACATCTCACGCATACTTCGTGCGCCGTACCAAAAGCTAATCTTTCTATCACTGTGGATGCGCTTGAGTTGATCGAAAATATGGGACCGCATCGGAGCCATCCCTGCACCACCACCGATAAATATCATCTCATTTTGGGTTTCACGGGCATAGAACTCACCGAATGGCCCTGATATTGTAACCTTATCACCTGGCTCTAAACCAAAGATGTAAGAGGACATGATACCAGGCGGGATATCACTGTCACCACCTGGAGGTGGTGAGGCAATCCTCACATTAAGCATGATAATGCCTTTTTCATCTGGATAGTTTGCCATGGAATAGGCACGTGTCACATTTTCATCAACAACAGATTTATATTGCCATAGGTTGAATTTATCCCAATCCTCATGGAACTCCTCTTCAATCTTAAAATCACTGTATTTGATAACATGTGGAGGGCAGTCAATTTGTATATAACCCCCGGCTCTGAAATTAACATCCTCTCCCTCAGGAAGACGAAGCACTAAGTTTTTAATGAAAGTTGCGACATTTTCATTTGAAACGACTTCACACTGCCATTTCTTCACACCAAATACTTCTTCTGGCACCTCGATTTTTAGGTCGTTTTTAACGGCTACTTGACATGAGAGTCTCTCACCACATGCAGCTTCGCGTTTATTAATATGTGATTCTTCAGTGGGTAACAATGTGCCACCACCTTCAAATATTTTCACTTTACATTGAGCGCAAGTACCACCACCACCACAGGCAGAGGGTACAAATAAATTTGCTGTAGCGAGGGCTTCAAGGAGTTTTCCACCGACTGGCACTGTGATTGTTTTTTCTTCGTTTATAGTAATCTTCACATCACCCTCTGCTACCAATTTAGACTTGGCAAATAGGATGACTAACACCAACGAAATAACGATGGCTAAAAAGAAAGTTACACCTAATGATATTTCTAACATAGTTTCTTAACCTCAGCTAAAGCTGTATCCCCGAGAAGGCCATGAAGCCCATCGACATCAAACCTACTGTGATGAATGTGATACCCAGACCTTGCAAACCTTCGGGCACATCACTGTACTTAAGTTTCTCTCTGATACCTGCTAAAGCGGTTATTGCAAGCATCCAACCCAATCCACTACCCACACCGTAAGTCACACTTTCAACAAAATTGTAATCTCTTTCCACCATGAATAATGAACCACCTAAAATAGCGCAGTTAACCGTTATCAATGGCAAGAAAATGCCTAATGCACTGTGTAATGCTGGAAAGAACTTATCTAACACCATCTCTAAAATCTGCACCATGGCAGCAATCACACCGATATAGCTGATTAAACCTAAAAAGCTTAAATCAACCTCGGGAAATCCCATCCATGCTAACGCCCCATCCTTCAATAAATATTGATAGATCAGATTATTAGCGGGTAGTGTTATGGATTGCACCACGACCACAGCGGCACCCAAGCCAAATGCGGTTTGAATCTTTTTTGACACCGCTAGGAACGTACACATTCCTAGGAAGAATGCTAAAGCTAGATTCTCTACGAATATCGATTTAACAAGTAGATTTAAGATTACTTCCATTAGATATTCTCGGTTTTGTGTATAACAAATTCTGGCTCTTCGACTTGAGCTTTTTTCCAAGACCTAATACCCCAGATCATCAATCCAATAATGAAGAAAGCACTAGGTGGTAGTAACAAAAGCCCATTAGGTTCATACCAACCACCATCGTTTACTAATGGCATTATGGTGTATCCAAGTAAAGTCCCTGAACCAAACAACTCTCGTATGACTGCGACCACAATTAATACTACGCTGTAACCCAAGCCGTTTCCGACTCCATCAACAAAACTCGCACCCACTGGGTTACTCATAGCAAAAGCTTCTGCTCTACCCATTACGATGCAGTTAGTGATAATTAAACCTACAAATACTGATAATGTTTTGCTCGTATCATAAGCGTAGGCTTTAAGTATTTGGTCTACGACTATCACTAAGGAAGCGATAATTGTCATCTGAACAATAATACGAATACTGCTAGGTATATGATGCCTAATCATACTGATGGAAGCATTAGATAAAGCTGTTACAGATGTGAGGGCAATACACATTACCAAGGCCGCGGATACAGTTGTCGTGACAGCTAGAGCCGAACAGATTCCAAGAATCTGGAGAGTAATAGGATTATTATCGACCAGTGGATCGACTAGAATCTTTTTAGCATCACTCATGATGCATCCTCCACTTGAGTTTGTTGTTGAATAAATTTACCAAAGCCATCTATCCCCATCCAAAACCGGAACATATTTGTCACACCATTACTAGTTAGTGTGGCACCTGACAACCCATCCACTTGATAGTTAGCTTTAGCGTCACCCGCTAGCACACTGCCCTTCTTCACCTGCAGAGCAACACTGCCTTCGGGGTTATAGATTTTTTTGCCTTTCCATAGTGACTGCCATTTTGGATTATCAACTTCACCACCAAGTCCAGGTGTTTCTTTGTGGTCATAGAATTTGATTCCATACACAGTATTCAGATCGGCTTCCAACGTTACGTAGCCATATAATGTCGACCATAATCCATAGCCATGAACTGGAAAAACGTAGCGTTGCACTTCCCCTCTGTCTTTGACTAGATAAACCTTAGCGAAGTTCTCGCGTCGATTAATATTGGCAATATCACGGTCTGCACTGAGACTGATACTCAGGGTATTATCTTTTGCAGATTTACGTTGATCAAAACTCTCGACATCAAAGTTTTTACTGAACTTACCGGTATCTAAGTCTATGAGTCGAGTTTCAATGCTGGTGAACATTTCATCGATGGACAGGTTATCTTCCCAGATGCCCGCCACCTGAAGAATATTTACCTTTTGATCCATAGCCTTGTTGGCCATTTGTAGTGGGCGCAAAAACACTGCTGCCGCAGACACAACTATGGAGCATGCCAGACACACAGCGACTGCGACACGCAGTATATTCGTAGTACTATTTTTGGACATAGCGGCGCTTCCGTCTTCTTATATTTGCTTGAACAACTGAAAAATCGATGAGTGGAGCGAAGATGTTTGCGAATAAAATCGCAAGCATGATTCCTTCCGGATAAGCTGGATTAACAACTCGTATTAAAACGGTCATTAAACCGATTAAGAAACCATACATCCATCGGCCTGTGCTGGTCATTGAAGCCGACACTGGATCAGTTGCCATGAAAATCATTCCGAAAGCGAATCCACCCAATGACAAATGCCAATACCAAGGAACTGCGAACATTGGATTGCTATCACTACCGATTAAATTGAAAAAAGTTGAAGTGGCAACCATTCCTAAAAACACACCCGTTATGATGCGCCAAGAGGCGATGCGTGTGTAAATCAGGAAGATACCACCCAGCATACAAGCCAGGGTTGAGGTTGAGCCAATTGAACCTTGTATAGACCCTAAGAAGGCTTGCGTCCAACTGACACCATTGGCGACTATGCCTTGCATACCGTCGAGAGCAGCAATACCCAGAGGGGTTGCGCCAGAGAATCCATCCACGGCTGTCCATACCGCATCACCAGACATGTACGCAGGATAAGCAAAGAATAAGAAACATCTTCCGGTCAGAGCTGGGTTTAAGAAATTTTTACCCGTACCACCAAACACTTCCTTGCCCACAACCACACCAAAGCTGATACCCAGTGCGACCATCCACAGCGGAATATCTGGTGGAAGTGTGAGTGTGTAGAGCATAGAAGTCACTAAGAAACCTTCATTGACTTCATGTTTGCGTACTGTTGCAAAAACAACTTCCCAGACACCTCCAACAAGCACAGTGACTGTGTATATTGGTAAAAAGTATGCCAAGCCATGCATAAAATTACCCACTACACTATTCGGGTCATAACTGAAGCCAAAAATGGACAACAGTGTTCCTCTCCACCCATCAGCTTGAGCAATACCAAGATCGAGCATAGCTGTATTTGCTTGATAACCAATATTCCATAAACCTACTAATATGCATGGCATAGTTGCAATCACCACATAAATCATGACGCGTTTCATATCTATGGCGTCACGAACATGAGGAGCATGAGGTGTTACGTCTGGAGGACTATATATGAAGGTATCCACCATTTCGTAAAGAGGATAATAACGCTCCAAGCGCCCGCCTTTGGCAAAGTGCGGATGAATATTGTCTAAAAATCGTCTAGTCCTGGACATTACCCTTCCCTTTCAATTTGTGTCAGATTATCTCTTAACAGAGGACCGAATTCATATTTACTAGGACATACAAAAGTACACAGTGACAGATCTTCTTCATCTAACTCTAAGCAACCTAATGCTTGTGCCAGATCGGTGTCTTTAGTAATTAGCGCACGTAGTAGCTGCGTTGGCAATATGTCCAGCGGCATCACCGTCTCGTACACCCCTATCGGCACCATGGCACGTGGACTACCATTTTTTGTGGTCGTCATATCGAACTTCAATGTATTACGCATGAAGCTTGAAATAAGTGCATTGGTCTTAGAAAACTTTTTCCTACCGGGAACTAACCATCCGAACAACTCTCTCTCACCGCCCTCAGGAATAACCGTGATCTGTAAATTGTAACGCCCTAGGTAACTTGCCCAATTAACGGCTCGCCAACCAGCAAAAACAGAGCCTGAGATAATTCTGCAGTCATTCTGTTTGAGCTCACTTTCTACAATGTCGTTGGTATTCGCACCAAGACGTACCCTTACTAGACGTGGATTTTTAACCATAGGCCCGGCTAACGCGATCACGCGCTCTGTCCAAATGCGACCACTAGTGAATAATTTACCTATCGCGATCACATCTTGATAGTTAATGTGCCATACCTCTTTGTTCGCATCGACTGGATCTATTAAGTGTATATGTGTTCCAGGATTACCTGCTGGGTGAGGACCTTCGAATGAAGCTGCATGAACTGTCTTGCCATCAGCGTGACTGGCAATGTTGGGATCAGCATGACATAGGTGCACTTTAGTGTCTGTTAGCTTCGCAAGAACTGATAACCCATCTTCAAATGCCTGCGCATATTCGCTGATGATTACAGCTGGGTCTGCCGCCAACGGGCGCGTGTCCATGGCCGTCACAAATATGGAATGCGGTGATGAGGTTGGATCTGGCGATTTACTGTATGGACGAGTGCGAAATGCTGTCCATAATCCAGATTGCAACAGTGTTTCTATACTGTCTTCACGCGTGATTAGCGCTAGTTCATGAGAATCTTTGGCGTGAGGAAAAGTGACTTCATCATCCCCTTCAAGTCGTATCACCAATGATTGAAAAACACGACGCGCCCCCCTGTGAATCGCTTCAACAGTACCAGCACCAGGTGCTACATATTGAACTCGCGGATTTTTTTTGTCCGTGAAGATCGGCTGACCAAGTTTTACCTTATCGCCCTCCTGCACCAACATAGTAGGTTTCATACCGACATGTTCGCGCCCGAGAATTGCGACTCTGCTAATTTTAGGTTGCCCGTCGATAACTTGGTTAGGCTTACCTGTGATCGGCAGATCAAGGCCTTTTTTGATTTTGTAATGCATTGTTAGATATATGCTGTGTTGTGTGCTTTTCTAATATACGTATATTTTACCACTTTGTTGTACATAAAAGTTCTTACACATTGATTGATATGTGTACAAATACCGCTCAGCTTGATGTATCAGGGTCATTTACTTATACAAAGGCGCCTAAATTGTATATTTTTCACACATATATATTCAAAAACCCTCACAATATGACGTTGACGTCATTTATATCTTAAGCAAGTGTGCATCACAAAATTTAAGTAGATTTTTTACCAATAGGCAATGTAAATGATTGTTTTAGTGATGATCTTGTTAACCCATATGTAACAAGCCATGAGGTTATTTTGATAATGTAAATTTGATTATAAATGCATGCTGATAAGTAACCATTTATCCGAAAATATTCAAGAAGGAATGGTATTCGGAATGACTATGGACATGGCGAATGAGAAACTACTGTTATGGGAAATAGAAGCCAACCAGATCCCTGACTATCTGCGCTAATAATATTCAGTATCATCCTATGAATAAAAAATATTACTATACTGGGTTAACTCTAATTGAATTGATGATTGTGCTGATTATTATTGCAATTTTATCCACCATAGGCTTTCCAAGCTATCAAGAACAAGTGCTTAAGGGGCGCCGTAGTGATGCAAAGAATGCTTTACACTCTGTATTAATCCAACAAGAAAAATTTTACTCCCAACATGGTTTTTATGGCTCCATGAGTGAATTGGTAGGGGATACTTCGCAGACTAGTGCAGAAAACTATTACACCTTGACGCTGACATGTTCTCCTAATTGTCAGAGAATATCTCGACCTCAACAGTATTTAATTACTGCAAACCCATTATTGGAAGATAGCAAATGTGGAAGCTATAGCATTGATCAAGCTGGCACAAACTCCAGCAGTGGTTCCGCTACTAATGACTATTGCTGGTAAGTATTATTAAACACTAGCCTGCGAATAAGTCTTTAGCTAAATGTGGCTGAGTATGATTAAACGATGTGCTCACTTAGGTGTTGTATGGATCAATACTCAATGGCGGCTCTGACAACGCAAACAACTGCTCTCTTAAGCTGAGTATATGTTCTTCCCAATAGCGATTGGTATTAAACCAAGGGAAACCCATTGGGAAAGCAGGATCATCCCAGCGCCGTGCTAACCATGCCGAAAAATATAGCATGCGCAAAGTTCTTAGAATTTCCACCAATCTAAGTTCTTCACTATTGAATTCTGCAAACTCACTATAACCGTCTAGCACTTCTAGTAATTGCTGCTGCTGTTCTTGCTTGCTACCCGATAGCAACATCCAAATATCCTGAATGGCAGGCGCCATTCTTGAATCATCAAAATCAATAAAATGCGGGATATCGTCACGCCATAGTATATTTCCGATATGACAATCACCATGCACACGAATATTTTGGTATGGCGCACACTCATCTAGTTGTCCATCAATAGCTGAAAGTAAATCTGCTGTTAGCGTGTCGTAGGCTGTTTTTAGATCGCTAGGTATAAACTTCTCTGAAATCAGTTGCACACTCTCATGTCCATAGGTCTGACTGGTAATAGTAGGACGTTGTTGAAAATCACTATTAGCTCCAACACTATGCAGTCGACCCAAGAATCGACCCAATATAAATAAATTTTCATCGTTATCTAATTCGGGAGCTCTTCCCCCTTTGCGTGGATACAACGAAAAATAAAAATCCTGATAGGAGAATAAACTTTGCTGCTGCTTCTTTAATGCGCAGATGACGGGCAAATCAGCTTCTACCAATTCATTTGTGAATTGATGTTCTTCCAAAATTTGAGCTTTAGACCAGCGATTAGGTCTATAAAATTTTGCTATGAGTGGCAAGTCATCTTCTATTCCGATCTGATAAACACGGTTTTCATAACTATTGAGTGCCGTCACTCTCCCATCAACTTGATACCCTGCAGTTTCGATGGCGTCTAATATAAAACTTGGATCAAGTATCGCGAATGGATGAACGCTATCATTTACCTGCTGACCAGCATCACCATGCGGATGGTCTGATGCATCATTCATATGAGTGTACTTTTGTCATCTTTTCGACCTGTGATGCGTTATAAATTGATATCTTACCTGAATACTGCTGAACCATTTTAGAAAAATACTCGTCAACGATAGATGCATGATGCTCTGAGTTATATATGTGCTCATCAATATCATGAGACTTAACTAAACATAAATGGCTGGCTTTACATTCATGTGCCAACCAAGCTGCTAATGAGTCAGACGTTACTCTCCAGCTACAAGGTAAATGGCAGCTTTGCATGACGGATTCATAGGGCAACCAGATGTAGTGACCATCTCCATGAGAGTCTAAAGTTTTTAAATTGCTGATGCGCGTATATAAAGAGTTGATATTTGATAATAACAAGGCGTATTGTTGCATGGCCAACACTGCCATAGCATGTGCATTTTCATTACTAAGATGATGTATTTGATCGGCGTCTCGAACACAATCTGCAAATGGGCCACCTCCTGGCACAACAACAACCTTTTGTGTTTTTAATTGTGCTAATTGGTGTAACCATTGTGACAGATACTGTGAGCCATAAAGACTGCCACCTAGCTTTACAACTAACATCTATTGATCAAACAATCTGAACATAGCAGCAGCTTTATCAAAAGTTTCTTGATATTCAGCATCTGCTTGTGAGTCCCAAACCAATCCACCACCTGCATAAAAATAGGCGTGTTGATCTTTCTCTACCAATGTTCGAATCGCAATATTAGTATCCATACGGCCATTAAACCCTAAGTAGCCAATTGAGCCACAATATAACCCTCGGCGATGAGGTTCTAGTTGCTCAATGATTTCCATAGCACGTATTTTAGGTGCGCCTGTAATAGAGCCACCGGGAAAACATTCACGCAGTAACTGTATGGCAGAGACTGTCTTTGGCAGCTCGCCGGTAATTGTACTGACAAGATGATGGACGGTGGGAAATGATTCAACTTCAAATAGTTTAGTGACTTTAACAGTATTGGCTTGACAGGATTTACTGAAATCATTTCGCAATAAATCCACTATCATGACATTTTCAGCACGATCCTTATCACTATTGAGCAAATCAGACAGCATTGCTTGATCTTGTTCTGAATTATCTAGCTTCGGACGTGTGCCTTTAATCGGTTTAGTCTCAGCAACCCCATCTTCAATTTTAATGAATCTTTCTGGTGAGACACTGAGTACCTTATGCTCAGGCGTATTCATATAAGCACTGTAGGGAGATGGGTTGATAGTACGCAGCTTCTGATAACCATTCCATGACCTACCCTCTACTGGCACCTTAAATCTTTGTGCAAGATTAATTTGATAACAATCACCTGAGCCAATATATTTTTTTACTTGGTTAAACTTGTCTATATATTCAGCTTGAGACATATTGGATTGAATTTTATCAGAAGCGACATAAGGCTCATTGATCTCAGCTTGCTGAGGTTTTTGAACTAACGAACATATTTCATCCCAATACAATCGAACTCTTTGATCAGACAAGTCACCGACTAATACGGAAGTCTTAGTATGATGGTCTGTAATATGCGCCCAACGATAAATACCCACAGCCATATCTGGTGTGTCTATATCATCCGCAGCAATTGTAGGTATACGTTCGATTTTTCTTCCCAAGTCATATGAAAAGAATCCCATAACACCACCTGTGAATGGTAGTTCATTGTCATCACATTGTATTTTAGCTAATTCGGCACTGAGTATGCTAAATGGATCTTCTCGGACTATTTGCTGATGACCACCAGTTTCAACAATAGTTTGATTATTCTTCGTAAGAAAAGTTTTTTGTGGGTATGCACTAAAAATATCATAACGACCCAACTGACTCACAGGACGTCCACTATCAAGGAATATAGACCAAGGTAAATCAGCAAAATGTGTAAACACATGAGAGACATCATCAAAGTAAGGCACCTCTTGATATGTCAGCTGACCTGCGAATGATTTGGGTTTAAGCACTGTGGTACTCATAAAAAACTAAAGCCACAGCTGGAGCACAATCATTAGCATGAGTGGGCACTTGAATATCACTGGCTACAACAGTTTGACAAAAATCTTGATAGGACATGTTCAACTCATGAGCAACGCTTTTTAATAGAAAACTTCCAACACCTGCCCCTACAATCTTGTCTGCGTTACCCGCATGATTAAGCGATGTAATGACTTTTTTGATTTTATTTTTTTGTTGATTCATTAAATACTCAGCGACGGTTTTCCACTCATTATAGTCAAAGCCTTGATAGTCTAATCCTAACATACGCGCTAATCGTTTTAAGCTGGACAACTGGTCTTTTGGTGAATTGTCCATGGTATCTCCAAGATCCGCATGTTCGGGCAACAATTCTAATATACGATAGACATCCGCAGTGACAGCAAAATTTTCAGCAATTAAAGGCACTGAATACCCTTTGAATGACACAGCACTGCATAGAGTATTCACGCAACTTCTCACTACACCTGTATAGACTAACTCACCATTAACCAGTCTGTGAAAGTCAGTCTCTCCTTGCAACACTAACCCTTGCTCATGTATGCGTAAAATGTCTGTAGTAGTGCTTCCCATATCAATAAAAATAGCCTGCCTTTGATGATCTGCGACTTTTTTTGCACTAGCCATCCAGTTCATTGATGCCACACTCTCATAATCAGCCATTGCGTCATCAGGTGTTAACAGGCCCCGCTTTGAAAATATTTTCACTGATTGCTGC
>CBFHSW010000098.1:0-6347 GCA_965658595.1 Gammaproteobacteria bacterium
GGTGTGGGCGCCACCATGGCCGCTGGTAACCAACGATGGAAAGGCATGAGGCCTGCTTTACCAATACCTAAAATCATCAGTGTGAACAATACCAGTGTTAAACCGTCGGATAACTTGCCAGTAAGAATGCCACCGATAGTGAAATCCAAGCTATGACTTACCTGCCAAGTCCATAAAATGGATACTAAGAAAAAGCCAATTGAAGTGGTTAACAGTAAACCAAGATAAGCTCTTGCTCCATTTTTAGCATCTGCATTTTCTTTATGAGCTACCAGTGGGTAGGTACTGATAGTGAGGATTTCATAAAATATAAATAGAGTGAGAAGGTTAGCGGCAAAAGCAATTCCCATTACTCCCATCATGGCGATACAAAAACACATATAAAAACGTGCAAGTTTCTTCTCTTGATTGGCATTCATATAACCAATCGCATAGATAGTGGTGATCAGCCATAAACTAGAAGCGACACCTGCATACACTAGCCCTAAGGGTTCGATATGAAAAGCCAGAGGGATATTACCAATCAGAGGATAGAGGGCATGAGTTTGATGATAGACCTCACTACCAAAGTTGAAAATAGACAGAGTGACTAACAACAATGCAGCGGCACTGCTGACAAAAATAATTTCTACTAAGCGTGGGAATCTTCTGTATGAAAAAATCAGAATTGCACCCAGCAATGGAATGAATAGGCTGGCGAGTATGCTGGTGACTAAGCTCATGGCATTAATACCTCAGCCGCCATAGTGGCCATGCGTACTGGGAATCTATTATCGATACCGAAGTAAACACTTAAGAAAATCATCACCCAGGTGCATGTCAGCAACATAGGAGGGACTGTAGTGCCATGATCGACCTTATCAGAGGGCTCACGCAAATACATTTGCTCAACCACTCGCCAAACATATACCACCGCGAGCAGAGACGTTAATAGCACCACTATTGCCAACCACCATGAAGTGTTGAGTACCGCTAATACGATATACCACTTGCTAATAAAGCCCGCCGTCGGTGGGAGTCCGATTAAAGCGATACCTCCAATCACAAATGCTGCAGCGACCCAAGGCTGAGTTTTTCCTATCCCCGCCATATGCTCACAGCGAGTGGTCTTGATGCTGTACGCTAAACAAGCAAGGCACATGAACAGAGCCCCTTTGATGAATGCGTGATTGAATAAATTGATCATACTAGCGATTAAGCCTGCTTGTGTTTGTAACGACACACCTAAAGTCATATAGCCGATCTGAGCCAAACTAGAATAGGCCAGTAAGCGCTTAACGTCTGACTGAAAAATTGCAATCAGAGAACTCAGAATAATAGCGATGATGGACAGTGGTAGTAACACCGCTCCCAAGTGTAAAACGTCAAACGAAAACTCAAAGCCAAACACTGTATAGAACACACGATAAAGCAAATACAAGGCAACTTTAGTGGCGGTAGCGGCGAGGAACACGCTGACAGCTGATGGTGCATAGGTATATGCATTAGGTAACCATTGATGGAGCGGGAACAGGGCTAACTTTAAGAAAATGCCCACCGTAAAAAATGCAAAGCCTGCATGCACACTATTGAAACCTCCAATGATCGGCATACGTTCATGCAGATCAAACATATTCAGTGTGCCAGTTTGCATATATAACAAACCAATACCAATCAATATAAAGGTAGCACCGATAGTCCCCATGATAAGGTATTCATAGGCCGCCATGAGTGCTTTACGATTACGCCCCATAGCAATTAATGCATAGGTTGATAATGAACTGATCTCTAAAAATACAAATACATTAAATGCATCATTAGTGGCGACTATGCCCAATAATCCAGTCAGACATAATAAAAAAGCAGTATAAAAAAGAGCGTGTTTGCGCTCAGGGATCTCTTGTTCAATGACCGCTCTAGAGCCGAGTAAAGTGATGCTGGCAATCGCACTAATCAGGATTAATATAAATGCACTTAAGCTATCTATATGATATTTGATACCTAGTGGTGCCGGCCAGTTCCCCATTTCATAATTAATCACTCCCACTGCATGCACCTGAAATATTAAAAGCACAGAGACTGCAAAGGTGCTGATACAGGTTAAAGTAGCAAATAACCAAGCTAGACGACTTCTTGGAATCAGGCAGCATAATGGCGCTGCGATTAAAGGGATGATTACCTGTAAAACAGGAGTATGTATGAGTGTCATTATTGGTCTTTCATCTCTATGGCTTCAATTTCACTTTCATTAATCGTCTTATAGTATTTATTGATACTCACGACTAACGCCAAACCCACAGCAGTCGTTGCGATACTCACAACGATGGCAGTTAGGATCAAGACATGTGGGAGTGGGTTGGAAAAGGTATCAAAACCCTCCTTGAGAATAGGAGCGGTGCCTTGGTCAACTTTGCCCATAGAGATAAAAAGAATGAACACTGAGGTCTGAAAAATATTCAGACCGACAAGTTTTTTAAATAGATTGTTGTGATCAATCACAATGTATAAGCCGACCATCATCAAGAAGATGCTAATCCAATAGGCATATAAATCAGTAATCATTGTCATCATTATTTTTCAAATTTTGTGAATGCGTAAAAAATCGCAAGTATGACGCTGGCAACGGTCAGACCTACACCTAGCTCAATCAACAAGATCCCCCAGTGTTGGCCATGAATAGGATCATGGGCGAGCACATTAAAGTCTAGATAGTTACCGCCAAGGAGAATGCCAAATACTCCCACACCGGCATACAAAAGTAGTCCGCAGGCGGCACAGAACTTTGCAAGGTTAAGTGAAACAACTTGTTCAGCTTTTTTCACGCCATGTAATAAGGCATATAAAATAATTGCGCTGGCAAAAATCACGCCTGCCTGAAATCCACCTCCTGGGCCATAGTCACCATGGAACTGAACATATAGGGCAAAAAGTAATATTGCCGGGATCAGTAAATGACTGGTTTCACGAAGGATAGGATTTTTTTTCATGACTTATTGTTCATCTTCTCGAATAGCACCCAATAGTAGTAGGACAGCAATCAGAGCTGTGAATACCACAGTCACCTCACCTAAGGTATCAAAGCTACGATAGCTTGCCAGTACTGAGGTAACTAAATTAGGCACACCAATTTCTGCATAGCTTTCTTCTATGTAATGCGGTGCTACATGCACATGTATAGGTGCTTGTGGGTCACTGAAAGCAGGCATATCAAGAGTGGAATAAATTAATGCTGCACCAGTGGTTATTACCACCAATAAAGCCGGCAAATGATTTTTTCTTTGCAATTCATGATGCTTGCCGGTGATTGAAAAGGCACTGAGGAATAACACTGTGGAAATGCCTGCGCCTACAGCCGCTTCAGTGAAAGCCACATCAACGGCATCTAACACTACAAATAGAATGGCGGAAATCAGGCTATACATGCCGCCCATAATAATGACGCCAAAAATATTACGCATACTCACTATCGCAATGGCCGTAATGGCGAGCAGGCTAAGAAAGAAGATGGGGACTATATGTTCGATGATGAGTCCTTTGGTTCTTTATGTTGTTGGGGATGGATATGTTTTTCGTCGTCATGCAAGGCAGTATTCACCAAGGCATGAATAGCTGTGGGGCCGGTTACGAATAGCAAAGCTAAAATGATCATCAGTTTGATGGTCACGAATGTCATGCCTGAGTGCACAGCAAGCCCCGTCAGTATGAGTAATGCACCTAAGCTGTCGATCAAGCTAGAGGCATGCACACGAGTGATGAAATCAGGCATCTTGAGGATACCTAAAGCCCCTATCAGACATAGCACACTGCCGCTGATGAGGAGTGCCATACTCAGATATTCAAGGTTAAGAGTTTCCAATGCTATCAATTACGCATCCTTGTTTTCAGCAGAGTTGTCAGCAGAGTTTTTGGTGCGCTGTCGTACTGCTTGCTCAGATGGATTAACAGAGTCCTCGATTGGGCCATCTTGTCCACCAAGATTGCCATACCGATAAATTTTCAACACAGCGATAGTGCCGATGAAGTTGATGAGTGCATACAGTAATGCGATATCTAAGAAGTCTGGCCGTCCCATAAAGAAGCCCAGTATGGCCAATGTTAAAACGGTAGCGGTACCAAAAGTATTGATAGCGAGAATGCGATCATACAAGGTCGGTCCCATACAAGCGCGTGCAAGCAGCATTAACATAACAACCATCATGGCAATCAGGGTGCTGGTAATCATATAGAGTTACTCTCTAATGCAGCCACTTTGTCATTCATCTCGTCGCTCTCAACACCCGCTGCAGTATGGTCGGTGAGTGCGTGAACGAGTAATTGATCAGAGGAATAATCAACACTAATCGTGCCTGGCGTTAATGTAATGCTATTAGCATGTAATGCCAGAGCCGCATCCGTTGTCTGTTTTGGCTTGATGCGTAGTGTCTGAGGCTGAATATTATTGGTCAGAATACAACGTGCTACATGCAAATTAGATTTGATGATTTCTAACAGCAGCCATGGCAGGTAAAAAGGTAGGCGAAGATTAATCGCTAAGCGATGATGGTTTGGACTGTAAACTTTATAGGCAACACTGAGTGTCGTGACTAAGGCGCACGATAATAACCCAAGGATAATCAGGTTGGATTTAAAATAACCCGATAATAATATCCAAATTACAAATAGACCCAAAAAACTTACCGCAATTTGTCTCAACATGTGTGCCATCATTAACGTGTGTGTTATTGCTGTGACTAGCTGAGCCAGTACAAGCAACTTTTAAGCATCTTTATTAAAACAGTCTAGATTATGTGCAAGTTTAACAAGCGCGATTAAGGAGGTTCTTTCCCACGTTCGTTATCCAGCTGTTTTTTTTATTAAATTTGTTTTTTTATTGAGTACCAAAGTAGCTCATTGCACTGAAATTATGGTGTATTTAGTTTCGCAAAGCAATCAGTTAGGCCACTGTGTAAATCTGGGAAACGGAGCTTAATTTTCAACACTTGTGTCATTTTAGTAGTACGCATGCGCCTAGATTCATTAATAAATGACAGCATTGCAGGACTTAACTCATTATGCGCCTCGGCTAGTGGTATACACTCAGGTGCGGGCAGACCGGCAAAATCCGCTAGTTTTATAAAATAATCACTCATGGAAGTGGGCATTTGATCGGCGACATTAAACACTTGATTGTGACATTGTGCTTGCATGGCTTTGATACATGTATGGGCTAAATCAGAAATGTGAATACGGTTACTGTAGGGAGCTTGTGCAGGGTCTATGACTTTTATGTTTTGTAATCGTGTTAGCGGGAGTCTCTCAGGGCCATAAATTCCTCCAACTCTGAGTATCATATATTCACATGATGCACTCTCACAAAAACTCATCAATGCTTGCTCTGCATCATAACGACGCTGTGCCCGTGCTGTGAGTGGCTTGCATGGCATGTTTTCGTCTACCCAAGCACCCTGACAATCTCCATATACGCCTGAGGTGCTGATATAAACTATGCGTCGCGGTGTATGGTGCTGGCATAGTCTGAGGAAAGTGCGCATGCGATGATCGTATTCATCTGTGGCGCTAGGTGGAGCAAAAAAATATAGTTGGCTGTGACTAAGCTCAGGCCAATCAAAATTATCATCTAATTGATCCAAGTCGATGCATTTTTCAGGTAATGCGTGAGCATGTAGTAGCTCAGCGCTAGCTTGGGTACGCACTACGCAACACAATGATTGCACATCTCGCTCGGGCAATAACTTGCATACTTCTCGTCCTAGGTAACCACAACCTACAATTATATTCATATCGGTTGGACCTATCGTAAACACAAATTATGCATGAAATTCTTCAACTTATTTTATTATGAGTAGTTTAACGGTGAGTCACTAAGTATAGGCCTTTCTTGGCACAGCGACGGGCATCAGCAATTTCATTCAGTTGTTCATAGAGATCGGTTAGTTCTGCATAGGTTTCAACCATGGGTTGTCGACTTAAGCTCGACTCTAGATATTTTTTTGCTTGTCCCCAATACTTTTGTTGTTTGTGAAGACGCCCTAAAGTCAGCAGCAAGCTAGCACTGTCTTTGTGATCAATTGACCATTGCTGCGCCAGCTTGATTCTTTGTTCAACATTGTCTAAGGATAACAAACTGAAAATTTGAACTAATCGCTCATTCCAGTCTTGTTGTATCGAACTGACAATGATTTGCTCCGCTAGCACATCATGTTTGTGTTGATGTAGTCTATGTACATATAACTCTAGTAGTGGCGTCTTCTCTTGAATTATCTTGTTGTATGTCTTCCACAGTTCTAACAGTGTGCTAGATTGAGTTTTTGTATGGTAGATCTCTATCAAGTAATGCACGCACTGTTGACAAGTTTCATATGCAGCAT
>CBFHSW010000099.1:0-12963 GCA_965658595.1 Gammaproteobacteria bacterium
CTGTTTACTTATGGGCAATCATGTAAAATCTCTTTTTAATATTATATAGAGAATTAAATGTGCTACTGATAGGCCTTACAGGAGGCATTGGGTCTGGCAAAACCACGATTAGCCAGAAATTCCAAAGCCAATATGATTGTCCCGTAATTGATGCTGACGATATCAACCGTCAGTTATTGGATAGTGATTTGCAAGTACGCCAGCAAATCGTCGAATACTTTGGTGAAAAAGCCTTATCTTCTGAAGGTCAGATTGATCGTCAATATCTGCGCCAGTCTATTTTTACTGATGACCAAGCACGTACTCAGTTAGAAGTGATATTACATCCCAGAGTTATGCAAACTATCGAACAACAGACTCAAGCTTTACAGGCCCCCTATGCCTTGGTGGTGATCCCCTTATTATTTGAACTTAACCTTCAAAAACAATTTGACCGCATACTCGTAGTTGACTGTGATGAAAGCTTACAAATACACCGTGTCAGCTGTAGAGATGACTGTGATAATGATGCAGTCACTCGAATCATACATAAACAATCTAGACCAGAAACTCGCCTTTCTAAGGCTGATGACATCATCAATAATAGCGGAGACATGGATGAGCTGGATGATCAAATACGTTTTTTACACAAAAAATATATGGAATTAAGTAGACAGTCCTCTCATAATATCTAGATGTCTGATTCGATCACATTTGAACAACCCCTAAATGAACGTATGCGTACGTTCATGCGCGTTGAGGAGTTATATGCACGCTGTATTCATTATATAGAGCTAGAGACTCACTGGGACACACATATTGCAATTTCTACACTGATCGAATTATATGCCCTAGTGACACGTGGTGATCTCAAAAGAGAGTTACTCAAAGAAATCAATCGCCAGCAAGCCGTCCTCACACATCTAACCAGTTTGCCAGATATCGACCAGCCTAAATTAACCAGCATTATTAATTACCATGCGAGCTTAGTGATTGAACTTGATCATATTGATGGGCCGATATTCGCAAATTTAAAAGATCATGATTTTATCAACACGATCAAACAACGCATGGCTATACCTGGTGGAACATGTGATTTTGATTTGCCGGCTTATCACTTTTGGTTGTCTCACGACCACACTCTTAGGAAAAAGAAACTTGAAGCTTGGTTAGCTCCCTTTAATGTCATTCAAAAAGCTGTTCAAAGTTGCCTAGATTTAGTCAGAGAAAGTACCAGCTATAGTGATTGCGTGGCTGAATCAGGATTTTATCAATTGACTTTAGATCCTCACCAACCCAATCAGATTATTCGCGTGAATATCAACAAAAACTATCACTGTTTCCCTGAAATAAGCGCGGGCAAGCATCGTATCTCGATATGCTTTCTTACTCATAACAATCCTGATGAGACTCCCAAGCAACTCAACAAAGATATTAAATTTCAATTTAGCTGCTGTAATTTCTAAGACAATTGCTTGCCTAAAAACCCTCGAATAGTGGCTATACCATGCCCGCCATATACTTGTGCAGTATCTCTATCTGCAGGCTTGCAGCCACCGATTGCAAACACTGGTTTGTTTATTTTCTGGCATAAACGACTAAAACCAATCCAACCTAATGGCGCTTGTTGCGGATGTGTCAGGGTAGGCAGGACAGAGCCGATGATGACACTATCGATAGCTAGTTGATTAATCAGGTCAGCATCTTGCTCGCTATGACAAGCAGCAGATATGACTTTAAATGGTAGCTCGCCTTGAATATCTCTTAGCGATTGCAAATCACCACTCTTTATATGAACACCATGAGGTTGTATCTGCTCCCATAGTTGCCAATTTGAGTTCAATACCAAAGTCGCGGAATAATGATCACATAAGGATTTAAGTTGACACCCCACTGTCACAATATGTTCAGACGTGCTACTGGCATCAGCCCGATACTGAACTATACGTACACCAGATTTAAGCTGTTTTTCAACCAGAGTAATAATATTATCACCCAGCACTTTTTGATCAGCAATCATAATCAAATCTGGCATCAATAAGGCGTTGCAAATGACATCATTCGCTTCAGGTAGAGCTAATGTATGTAGCTGTGACTTTTTTATCCAACGAATATTTTGTTGTTCAGCATGGCGAGTTATAGATTCATCAATAAGAACAACAAATACTTGGAAATGAAGTTCACGATCAGGATAACAATAGCTAAAGTCTATTAATCGTCTACACTTGCTCAAGCTAACATTCAGCTCCTCTCTAAGCTCTCGCCTTAGAGCTTGCTTGAATGATTCACCAGAGTTGACTTTGCCGCCAGGAAACTCCCATAGCCCCTCAAGATGGAGGCCTTTTTTACGCTGTGAGAGTAGGATCTCACCTTGTTCATTCATTACAACTGCTAAACTAATTTTTTGTTCCAGCATCGTAACCTTTAGGTAAAGGAATTCAGGGATCAGTATTTATTTGTAGTGACAACTAACTTCTATATTCAGCATTAATGCGAATATATTCGTCAGTAAGATCTGTTGTCCATACTGTATGAGCACAACTTCCGCGATGCAAATCTAGCTGTATAGTAATCTCATCATCAGCCATAGCTTGCATACCGAGAGCGTCCGTATAACTATCAAGCAACTGTGCTGCTTGCAGAATTTCGACGTTATTAATCTTTAAACTAGCTGCACTTAGATCCAGACTATCATCATCTACTTTACCTGCTGCCATCATTATTCTTCCCCAATTTGCATCGCTGGCGGCACAGGCAGTCTTTACCAATGGAGAATTAGCAATAGAGAAGGCGATAGCTTTTGCTTGTTGAGGGTTATCTGCACCTTGAATCTGAACCGTGACAAACTTACTTGCTCCTTCACCATCACGAACAATAGATTGAGCTAGCAAGCACATAATTTCATTTAAAGCCTGCATAAATTCGTCACATTCAGAGCAACTTAGTTGTGCCAGCTCAACCTGTGATTGTCCTGTTGCTATTAATACACATGCGTCATTAGTTGAAGTATCACTGTCGACTGTAATCGCATTGAAACTAGTAGCGACAGCATCCACTAACAATGTATTCAATTGTTCTGGAGCTATAGCGCAATCAGTAGCAATATACGACAACATGGTAGCCATATTGGGTTGTATCATGCCAGAGCCTTTTGCCATGCCCGTGATAGAAACTGACTTACCTTGTAATTGCAGATTTTTACTATAAATTTTTTCTTGTGTGTCTGTAGTCATAATCGCTGCCGCGGCCTGACGCCATCCATTATCATCCAGCTGTAATAATAACTCTGGAATTTTTTGAATAATTTTATCTGTGTCTAATCGCTCACCGATGACACCTGTAGAAAAAGGGCAGACTTGCTGGGCTTCAACTAGAGTGGCGTCAGCGATAGCTTGAGTAGTTTGCAATGCAGCAACCATTCCTGCATCACCGACACCAGCATTGGCATTACCCGCATTGATGATTAGATAGCGAGGGCTGCAAATGGATATGTTTGACGCGGCCAAGTCCACTGGTGCGGCTCGAAAGGCATTTTTTGTGAATACAGCTGCGACTGAACTGTGCTCTGCAATTTCAATCAATACGCAATCATCTCGATTTTGATAACGAATTCCAGCTGCAGCTGTTGCTAGGCGCACACCGGCAATGTTATGTATGATCTCGTGTTGTATTAATCCTACTGGCATTAAGAGATCTTACCGCAACATTGTTTGTATTTTTTACCAGAGCCACATATGCATGGATCATTTCTTCCCACTTTTTTGCCACTACGTGTAATAGGTGCTAGACCTGCTCCTGCAGAAGAATTCGCTTGTGCTAGATTGCCCCGTGGAGGTGGCATAGCTGCTTCATCACTTGACTGTAATATGCTATCTGCCTGTGCATGTTGCATTTGAATAGCATCAGCTTGCGCTTCTGACTGAGCATTTTGATCAATTAAATTGGCTTCGACTGCATCCGGATTTTTCAATTGCACACGACACAGAAATATAATGGTATCGCGTTTAATATCTTCGAGCATTTGCTGGAACATCTCGAATGCTTCACGCTTGTATTCTTGCTTAGGATTTTTCTGTGCAAAACCACGTAAATTAACGCTTTGGCGGAGATAATCCATGGCGGCTAGATGTTCTTTCCATTTGGCATCAAGCATCTGCAACATAATGTCTTTTTCGAGCGTGCGCATCATGCTCTCAGTAATGACCTGTTGTTTACTGGCCATGATATCTTGGATATTACCTTGGATACGTGCTCGTAATGATTCCTCATGTAGATCATGTTCTTCATCCAACCATTGTTGGATTGGCATATCCGCTTCAAAGTCTTGTTTAAACTCTGCTGTTAAGCCTTCCACGTCCCACTGCTCTTCCATACTATTAGGAGCAATATAACTACTAATAAGAGCTTCGATAACATCATGGCGTATTGCTTGAATATTCTCCGAAATATCATCAGTACTCATCAAATCAGTACGTTGCTCATAAATGACTTTACGCTGATCATTGGCCACATCATCATATTCGAGCAAATGTTTACGAATATCAAAGTTATGTGATTCCACTTTGCGTTGGGCATTTTCGATAGCCTTAGTCACCCAAGGATGTTCAATAGACTCACCCTCCTCCATTCCTAATTTTTGCATCATCACTCGCATACGTTCAGAAGCAAAAATACGCATTAGATTATCTTCTAAAGACAAGTAGAAACGAGTTGATCCCGGATCACCTTGACGACCTGAACGTCCACGCAATTGGTTATCTATTCGACGTGATTCATGACGCTCAGTACCGATAATATGCAATCCACCTGAATTGATGACTGCTTCATGATTTTTTTCCCACTGCTGTTTCAGTTCAGCAATTTTTTCTGCGTCTTTAGTACTATCCAAATCCTTTACTTGAGCATCTATATTTCCGCCCAATACGATATCTGTACCACGACCTGCCATATTAGTGGCTATAGTCACTTTACCTGGCATTCCCGCTTGTATGATGATTTCTGATTCAGAAGCATGATGTTTAGCATTCAACACTTGATGCTCTATATTGGCTTGTGTAAGTGCGGATGATAAATGTTCTGATGATTCAATAGAGGCCGTACCTACTAGTATCGGCTGACCAGTCTGGGCACAACTTTTAATATCTTCAATGATAGCGTCGTACTTTTCTTGCAATGTCATATAAATCGCATCACCGCGATCATCACGCAACATAGGTTTGTGCGTTGGAATGACAACCACTTCTAAACCATATATCTGCTGAAACTCAAAGGCTTCAGTATCAGCAGTACCCGTCATACCACTTAACTTATGATAAAGCCTAAAGTAATTCTGAAAGGTAATTGATGCCAGAGTTTGATTTTCATTCTGAATCTTAACGCCTTCTTTTGCCTCAACTGCTTGATGCAGACCTTCAGACCAGCGTCGTCCAGGCATGGTTCGGCCTGTGAATTCGTCAACAATGATAACTTCATCATTTCTAACAATATAATCTATGTTCTTTTGAAACAGAGCATGTGCTTTTAGTGAAGCACTTACATGATGGAGCAAACTAATATTAGCGGTGTCATATAAAGACTCATATTCATCTAGCAAACCTGATTCAGTAAGAAGATCTTCTATATGTTGATGGCCTTGATCACTCAAGAAAACCTGTTTTGATTTCTCATCCAACATGTAATCACCTTCCTCATCTTCACCCGCCTGTCGCACTAGATGTGGAACAATTTTATCAACCTTCTGATATAACTCAGAACTATTATTAGTAGGACCTGAGATTATCAATGGTGTACGTGCTTCATCGATAAGTATCGAATCGACCTCATCGACCACTGCAAAATTGAGCGGTCTTTGTACTCTCTGGTCGAGAGTGAATTTCATATTATCGCGCAAATAATCAAAACCAAATTCATTATTAGTGCCATAAGTGATGTCCGACGAATATGCTTCACGGCGCTGTTCGTCAGCTAAGCCAGATAACAATACGCCCACCGATAAACCGAGGAAGTTGTAAAGCTTACTCATCCATTCAGCATCGCGTTTAGCTAGATAATCATTGACAGTGATAACATGCACACCTTGACTAGTGATAGCATTAAGGTAGGCCGGCAGTGTCGCCACCAGTGTTTTACCCTCACCGGTTCTCATTTCTGCAATATTACAATCGTTGAGCACCATTCCACCAATCATTTGCACATCAAAATGACGCATACCTAGAACACGAACACTGGCTTCTCTCACCACGGCGAATGCTTCAGGTAAAATCTCTTCTAATGATGTTCCTTGTGCATACTTATCACGAAACTCTTGAGTCTTCTCAACTAATGCTTGGTCGCTCAGCTGTTGCAGTGTTGACTCAAAGGCATTAATCGCGGCGAGCTGCTTTTTATAGCGCGATAAGACTCGTTGATTTCTACTTCCAAAGATTTTTCTAGCCAGCTTTCCGATCATGGTGTGATTATGTTGAGTTATGTTTATTATGAATAATATTGTGTTTTTGTAGCCCCATACACAGTTGCTAAGCTTTTGGATGTGACTTTCTGTTGTGCTTGCCGGAGTGTGTGAGCTTTTATATTAAGAATTATTTCCTAGCACTTTGTATGAACTTGGTAGGGTTAATTTTGACGTTATCTTTCAACACCTCAAAATGCACATGTGGCCCTGTGGAACGCCCAGTGCTACCCATCTTAGCGATAGCTTGACCTTTTTTAACCGCTTCCCCCACGTCGACCTCTATGGTGTGGTTATGACCATAGCGTGTGACATAGCCATTACCATGATCTACTTCGACCAAATTACCATAACCACCTGCGCTTTCAGCGCGAGTGACAATTCCTGCAGCTACCGCAATTACATTAGAATCATGTTTACCTGCAAAATCGATGCCTTTATGAAACTCTTGCTTACCCGTGAATGGGTCTATACGTTTACCATAGTGTGAAGACAACCAACCTTTCTCCACTGGTCGACCCTCTGGCAGGGATTCTTTATGAAAATTTTGCTCTGCCAATAATGCATCCAATAAGAATAGTTTACGCTCTTGTATCTCTAATTCTTTAGTCAGCTCGCTCAGCACCAATTCCATGCCGTCTAATATCTCTTTATTTTCGACATCTTCAATGAAACTCGGCGCACCACCCAAACCCGGTGATTGAGTGAAATCTATTTCACTATCATCAAAGTCTGCCATTGCAGATAGTTTATAGCTGAACGCGTTTAAGCGATTAATATGTGCTTGGAAATAAGCCACTTTATAAGTCAATGCTTCGATATTAGCCTGACTATGCTCACGCAGTGCTTGCATACGTTGTTGTTGATTATGGACATCTTCTTGCCATCGCAACACGATATCCTTATGACCATATTTCACACCTAAGCCATATCCGAATAAAGTTATCACTGTCAAAACACACAGAGCGGCAACACCCCATGTTAGCTTTTGTTCTAGACCGAAATAACGAACGCTATAAAGGCGTTCACCTGATCGTTGGCGGATAGAAAATTTCATGGTGATATTTTAAACATCTTGGTCTGAGTTGGTCACAGTTGTACTATTATACCCTGCATCTGGATGAGTAACATTATAACTACGGTAAAATATATATGCGTATGATCAACACCCTGATAGGGCCGAATATATTAAAAAAAACCAATGAAATTCAATTGCTTAGCCGAAGTATGCACAGTCGCCTCCCGAGCAAGTTCCATCCTCATTGCTGGCTGATTGACATTAAGGACCAGCTTGCCTTGATTGTAGCTGATAGTGCAGATATCGCTACCGCACTCAGATACCAGCAACATGAATTACTTAAACAGATCAATGAAGAATTTGCTGCTCAATTAATCACCCCGATTAAACGGGTTAAAATCAAGGTGATTACTCCACAACAGACACCATCAACGCCTCAAAAACAGCCTTCATCACCAGACCTAGAGCTATCCAAACAGTATTGTCAGCAAATACTGAAAGAACTCAATCAGCCCGAAAAAAAATAGCCACTTACACTGATCACCATCTATTGTCTGACTTGATCTAGATTAATCAGCTTGGCGACGTAAAAACGCTGGTACATCTAATAGTGCTTCATCGTAGCGACCATTATCTATTTCTGCATTACTGTCAGCACTTGCAGTAGCGGTCGTCTGCGCAGATTCTGGTCGCGGACGATTAATATTGATATCAGTCACAGCAGGTTGGGATTCAGGCACTGTTTGTGGCGTCACTACGTTCTCTTCACCAATACCTGTGGCCACTAGAGTCACACGTAAATCATCACCCATGGACTCATCAATCACCGTTCCAACTACAACCGTGGCATCTTCAGCCGCCAGTTCCTCTATATGATCACCAATTTCAGCAATCTCGCCTATGCCTAGACTAGGTCCTGCCGTCACATTAACAAGAATGCCCCGCGCACCTGTGATATTGATATCTTCCAATAAAGGACTTGAGATAGCCGATTCAGCCGCTTCACGAGCACGCTCGGTACCTTGACTCAAACCTGAACCCATCATAGCTAAGCCCATTTCTGACATGACGGTCTTCACATCGGCAAAATCAACATTAATCAAACCTGGGCAAGTAATAATCTCAGCAATACCCTGCACTGCACCAAGCAATATGTCATTAGCAGAAGTAAAAGCATCTTCCATGGTGATATCTTTACCTAATACTGTCAGCAATTTTTCATTAGGAATAGTAATCAAAGAATCTACGTGATTTGATAATTCTAGAATACCTCGATCAGCAATTGCACGGCGCTTCTTACCTTCGAAATTAAATGGCTTAGTCACCACTGCAACCGTCAATATCCCCAGCTCTTTAGCTACTTCTGCCACAATCGGTGCTGCACCTGTACCCGTGCCACCCCCCATGCCAGCAGTAATGAATAGCATATCTGTACCTGAGATGACTTCATAAATCCTGTCCCGATCTTCAAGCGCTGATTGACGCCCAACTTCTGGATTAGCACCCGCACCTAAACCCTTGGTCATTTCCACGCCCAATTGTAAGGTGCTTTTTGCTGATGTACCTTGTAATGCCTGCGAATCTGTATTGGCGCAAATGAAATCAACACCTTCTAGATTAGCATTCACCATGTGTTGCACGGCGTTACCACCGCCTCCACCGACACCGATCACTTTTATGACTGCGCTTTGACTATATGCATCTACTAATTCAAACATAACCCTTCTCCCGTTTTGTCTCAGAGTTTTAAAAATATTAAAAATTACTTCTTAACCAATCTTTTACTCGGCCAAATACTGATGACCCATCATTTCTTGAAAAATTATTTAATTCAGTTGACTGTCCGCTTAAGTGACCATAAATCAATAAGCCAACACCTGTTGCATGTATTGGATTTCTCACAACATCGATAAGTCCAGTGACATGCTGAGGTTCACCTAATCGTACTGGCATGTGAAACACCTCTTCTGCCAATTCCACAACACCTTCCATTTTGGAACTACCACCTGTCAGCACTACACCCGATGCAATTAAATTCTCGTAACCACTTCTACGCAATTCCGCCAAGATCAAGGTCATCAATTCTTCGTAACGAGGCTCAACCACTTCAGCGAGTGTTTGTCGTGCCAGACGTCTAGGTGGACGATCTCCCACACTAGGTACATCTATAACCTCGTCTGGATTGGTCAACTGTCGCAATGCACAGGCATATTTGATTTTTATTTCCTCTGCATATTGTGTTGGAGTACGCATAGCAATAGCGATATCATTAGTGACTTGATCACCAGCAATAGGTATCACGGCAGTATGTTTAATAGCACCATCATTAAACACAGCAATATCTGTAGTACCACCACCGATATCAACCAAGCAAACACCAAGCTCTTTTTCATCTTCAGTTAACACCGAATAACTTGAAGCTAATTGCTCCAGCACGACATCGTCAGTCTCTAGACCACAACGCTCAATACATTTAATAATATTTTGCGCGGCAGACACCGCACCTGTCACCAAATGAACTTTTGCCTCCATGCGTACACCCGACATTCCTATAGGCTCACGAATCCCTTCTTGCTCATCGATAATAAATTCTTGCGGCAACACATGAAGAGTCTTTTGATCTGCGGGTATTGCCATGGCACGCGCTGCATCTATTACTCGCTCCACATCACCTTGAACCACCTCACCATCTTTAATTGCCACTATGCCATGTGAATTCATACTCTTAATATGACTACCTGCAATGCCAGCATAGACTGAATGAATCTGGCAACCTGCCATCAATTCAGCTTCTTCAACAGCACGCTGTATGGATTGAACAGTAGATTCAATATTCACTACTACACCTTTTTTAAGTCCGCGAGATGGATGCGAGCCAAAACCGACAATTTCTAATTCATTGTCTTCACTCACTTCAGCTACTATTGCAACAATCTTCGATGTTCCAATATCCAACCCAACAATCATTCCAGGCTCTAATTTTTTACTCATGACTTTGTTACACCATTAATAATGTGATTCATTTTATCTTCTAACATTGTGTTTTAAACACTCCAACTGATAGCAAGACCATGACTATGTCGCAGGTCTATAGTCGCTATTGCAGAGCGCTCTTCATGACTCAACAGAGCAAACATCTTTAAGCATCGCTGCATCTGTAAATCAACATTTTCTCTTCCCATATTGATAGTCACTCCATTACTTAAATGTATCACCTTGTGATAGCGCGCATCTTCCTCTAGTGATTCGATGGCAATACCGAGATCATTAAATTCACGATTATATTTTAGATACAACTGCGCCAGCACTTGCTCACGACCTGCCACACCTTTTAATAGTGGCTTACTCTTAAAACTGTCATGACTTGAAACTGAGAACGTTTGCGCATATTTGTTTAACAATTGATTTTGGTTCCATCTAAATACTGGGCTCTGTTCTTCTATTTCAATCACTAATTTATATGGCCACTGACGTTTGATATTTGCTGCATACACCCACCCCAGATCATTCAAATCATTTTCAAACTCTTTTAACCTTAAGGTGAAAAACCCATCAAGCTCATAATCTCTAACAACTTGTGCAATCTCCTGCTTACTCACTCTGTCCAGTTGTGACACCACATGAATACTCTCAATCGATACATCATCAATCATTCTGGCAGAATAGATACCAAGCACGACCACACCCGCACTGATTAATAATTTACCGATCTCCGACCATGCAATACCAGTATCTTCTTTCTTCGTTAGATTACGTCGAGCAGATTTTTGTATTGCCATTAGCCTCTCCCCTGAAAAGACGTATCTAAGATTTGTAACACTAATGCATTAAAATCAACGCCTGAATGTGCAGCTGCCATTGGTACTAAACTATGATCTGTCATACCCGGCACCGTATTTACTTCTAGAAACCAACTTTGGCCTTGTTCATCTATCATCACATCAACTCGACCCCAACCCTGTGCACCAGTTGCCACAAAAGCACGTTGTGCCTGTGCTTTTAATCTCGTTTCAGCATCAGCATCAAGCCCACATGGCAGTAAATATTGAGTATCTTTGGATTGATATTTAGCTTCAAAATCATAAAACTCATTATTCGTCTCAAGTCGAATTACCGGTAACGCTTGTTCGTTTAAAACGGCTACCGTATATTCTTTTCCATCGATCCATTTCTCTGCCATCAGCTCACCTTGATGCTGCTGAGCCTCAAGCACTGCTGATGCAAATTCTTCAGCATTGTGCACTTTGTGTATGCCCAAGCTAGATCCCTCACGTGAAGGCTTCACAATAAATATTGCGCCCAGCACATCAGCCACTTGTGCATATTTCATATCAGCATCCAGCACCACGTAATCTATCGTAGGAATATTGGATGCATTCCATAATTGTTTGGTAATAATTTTATTCATACAAATACTAGAAGCCATAACACCACTTCCCGTATATGGCATGTCGATAGTCTGCAAGGCACCCTGCATAGTCCCATCTTCACCACCGCATCCATGTAAAACAATGAAGGCTCGTGTGAAATTCCCAGCCATCAATTGACTGAAAACATCTGCTCCCACATCAATGGGATGTGCGTCTACATTCATAGCTTGTAACGCTTTTAGAACAGCCGCTCCACTTTTTAGAGAAATAGCTCGCTCTCCTGAGCGTCCACCCATGAGCACTGCCACCTTGCCATAGTCATCTACAGATCTGATGCTCATGAAGTCTCCCTTTGACCAATAATTCTCACTTCAGGCTCCAAGTGAACAGCAAATTTTTCAAAAACTCGCTGCTGTGCCAAATTGATCAACTGCTCAATATCTTCAGCACTAGCTTGATTATCATTATTGATAAAGTTTGCATGTTTATCTGAAATACTTGCTCCACCAATAACATGACCCTTTAGACCACATTGCTCGATCAATTCAGCGGCATAACCATGTTCTGGATTTTTGAATACAGAGCCACAATTTTTCTTTCCTATAGGTTGACTTTCAGAACGTCGTTGCAATAGTTCTTTGATAGATACTGCTGATGCAGGTTGTTGCTCAGACAGCTGAAGAGTAGCGGCAACAAAATATTCCTGTTCAGGCACTGATACAGTTCGATACCCAATTTGATAATCTTGTGGCATTCGGTCATAGATTTCACCCGTGCGATTAATCACTTTAACTGAGCTCACATGTTCCCAAGTCTGACCACCAAAAGCACCAGCATTCATCGCTAATGCTCCACCGATAGTGCCCGGGATGCCAGCCATAAATTCAACACCTGTTAAGTTCTTTGATACACTAAATTTCGCTACTTTTGCACAAGCGATACCCGCCTCCACATATAACTGAGCTTGATCTAGATATTGCATATTATTCAAGCAGCCATGAGTAACAATCACCACTCCTGCCACACCACCATCTCGGATTAAAATGTTTGAACCCAAGCCGAGGTAAGTTACTGGTATTGATGAATCAATCTCACTTAAGAACATACACAAGTCATTTAAATCATATGGTTGGAATAAGTATTCTGCA
>CBFHSW010000100.1:0-13427 GCA_965658595.1 Gammaproteobacteria bacterium
AGCATCATTTTTGCGCCAGATCCCACCGCTTCAATTGAGCGAATACCGGTGTTTGGGTCGTTACGAATCGCCACGACAGAGGGTTCATTGAGAACGATGCCTTTGTCTTTGACATAAATGAGAGTATTGGCTGTGCCTAGATCTATCGAGAGATCATTGGAAAAGAGTCCTAAAATACGTCCAAACATATATGGTCCATTGAGTGTGAAAGTGGTCTAAATCATTGAATAATCTCAGCCACTTTAACAGCGGGCTACAGATTCAGCAAGATAATGACAGTAGATAGCAGGTCTATCTGAAAATCCTTAAAAATGACCAATGCAAGCCCAGCGCTAAGATATAAAAATGTGCCTTTCTGTGTTACCTTTTCAGCCCCTATTAGGAGCATATAATGGCACTCACAAATGAAGACGTTTTAGCTATTGCTAAGCTAGCTCGTTTGCAAATTGCAGACGAGAAAGTCGAGCAATATAAGCACGAGTTAACCAAGATATTAGATTTGGTGGAGCAGATGAACCAAGTCGATGTGACAGGTGTTGAGCCTATGGCTCATCCCCAGGAACTCATGCAGCCATTACGAACAGATCAGGTGTCCGAATCTAATCAACGTGACAAATTTCAAGCCATTGCGCCGGCTACTCAGGATGGATTATATCTGGTGCCAAAAGTGATCGAATGATATTTGCTCATATTGCCTCGTACCACAGTAGAAACGATTACACCTCCCAAAATATTTGCACAACACAGTTTATCGAATTAACCCTATGCATAAATTAACACTCAGTCAGCAAATTCAAGCGCTATCTAATAAAAAGATCAGTAGTGAGGAATTGACTCGACATTATCTTGAGCGTATCGAACAATATGATAGTCAGCTCAATAGCTTTGTTTCTGTCACCCCAGAGCTTGCTATTGAGGCTGCAAAAAAAGCCGATGCAGAATCTAACTCGTCTGCATTACTGAAAGGTGTGCCAATAGCACTGAAAGATATATTTTGTATGGATGGCACTAAGACTTCTTGTGCATCTAAGATGTTAGATAATTTTATCGCCCCCTATGACGCCACTGTGGTGACTAAACTTAAACAAGCGGGCGTGGTGACCTTGGGTAAAACCAACATGGATGAATTTGCTATGGGTTCGTCATCAGAATCCAGTGTTCATGGGAGTGTAAAAAATCCATGGGATACACTACGTGTACCTGGTGGATCTTCTGGCGGTTCGGCTGCCGCTGTGGCGGCGCGTTTGGCGCCCGCAAGTTTGGGTACAGATACCGGCGGTTCTATTCGACAACCTGCTGCTTTATGTGGCGTGACTGGTTTAAAACCGACTTATGGGCGTGTCTCTCGTTACGGCATGATCGCTTATGCTTCAAGTCTCGATCAAGGAGGGCCTTTTGGAGTGAGTGCACAAGATTGTGCGTACTTATTACAAGCGATTGCTGGTCATGATCCTAAAGACTCCACCAGTGTGGATGCTCCTGTATCTGATTATGTTGGCAGTCTGGAGCAATCTGTGAAGGGTTTGCGCATTGGTATGCCGGAAGAGTTTTTTGATCCACAATTAGATGAAGGTATTGCTCAGAAAATATCTGAGGCCTGTGTAGTGCTCAAATCTATGGGCTGTGAAATTAAACCTATCTCATTGCCGAACGCGAAGTTAGCCATTGCCGCTTATTATGTGATTGCACCCGCAGAGGCATCATCCAATCTGTCACGCTACGATGGCGCGCGCTATGGTTATCGTTGTGAAGCCCCAAAAGACTTGCAAGATATGTATTATCGCTCTCGCACTGAAGGCTTTGGCGAAGAAGTTAAAAGACGCATTATGATTGGTACTTATGCTTTATCAGCGGGCTATTACGATGCTTATTATGTGAAGGCGCAAAAAATACGTCGTCTTATTAGTGAAGACTATCAACAAGCTTTTGCTGAAGTCGATGCTGTACTCAGTCCCACATCACCGAGTACTGCTTTCAAGATTAACGAAAAATCAGATGATCCCGTCACCATGTATCTGTCGGATATATATACTATTGGCGTCAATCTTGCTGGGCTACCAGGTATCTCTTTACCCATTGGGCTGCAACAGGGATTGCCAGTTGGAATGCAATTAGTGAGTAACTACTTCACAGAAGATGTACTCTTGAGATTGGGTCATCAATATCAAAACAATACGCAACACCATCTCAACATGCCAAGCGCATTTGAGTCATAGGGCGAGGTGAATAATATGGAATGGGAAGTCGTTATTGGACTGGAGATACATGTCCAACTCAATACAAAAAGTAAAATCTTTTCACCCGCTGCCACTGCTTATGGTGCAGAGCCTAATACTCAGGCCTGTGCAGTCAGTATTGCATTGCCAGGTGTATTACCTGTGCTGAATAAAGAAGTCGTTAAAAAGGCCGCACAGTTTGGTTTGGCCGTGGGTGCTGATATAGCGGAGCAATCAATCTTCGATCGCAAAAATTATTTTTATCCTGATTTGCCCAAGGGCTACCAAATCAGTCAATTGGACTATCCAATTGTCGAGCATGGCAGTTTGGAGATTACGCTAGAAGATGGCAGCACTAAGGTGATAGGCATCACGCGTGCACATCTAGAGGAAGATGCGGGTAAGTCACTGCATGAAGATTTTGATGGCATGACAGGCATAGATTTGAATCGTGCGGGCACACCATTGATTGAGATTGTATCTGAACCTGAAATGAGTTCAGCCAAAGAGGCTGTGGCTTATATGCGCAAAATTCACAGCATTGTGCAGTATCTAGGAATTTCTGATGGCAACATGCAAGAGGGTTCATTTCGGTGCGATGCCAATGTATCGGTCAGACCAAAGGGTGAGACTAAGCTTGGCACTCGCACCGAACTTAAAAATATCAATTCATTTCGATTTGTAGAGCGTGCCATTAATTACGAAGTGGAACGTCAGATTGATGTGATTGAATCCGGTGGCCGCATAGTTCAAGAGACACGTTTGTATGACGCAGACGATGACTCAACTCGTTCAATGCGTAGTAAGGAAGAGGCCAACGACTATCGCTATTTCCCAGATCCAGATCTACTGCCGGTAAAAATTGATCCAGCTATGTTGGAAGAATTAAGAAACAACATGCCAGAAATGCCTGATGTAAAACAACAACGCTTTATTAAGGATTATGGTTTGAATGAAGAGGATGCTCAGCAATTGACTTCATCTCGTGATCAAGCTGAGTTTTTTGAGCAAGTGGTTACACTACAATCGTTGCCAGCTAAATTAGTTGCAAATTGGGTGCTAGGTGAGTTTTCGGCCGCACTTAATCAACATAATGTCACTTTCCAAGACTGTCCGGTCAATGCAGAACGCCTCGCCTCGTTATTACTGAGAATTGATGATGGGACTATCTCTGCTAAGAGTGGTAAAGAAGTATTTCAAGAGTTATGGGCATGTGAAAAATCAGTCGATGAAATTGTAGAGGACAAGGGCTTGCAACAGATGTCTGATACAGGTGAACTAGAGAATATTATCGAGCAAATCATTGAACAAAGCCCACAGCAAGTAGAGCAGTATCGCTCAGGCAAAGACAAGGTGTTTGGTTATTTTGTTGGAAAAGTAATGAAAGAAACCAAAGGGAAAGCCAATCCAAAACAAGTTAACGAGATACTTAAACTGAAACTAAGTTAGCTTTCATTCAAATTTTTTTAATCATGAATATACTTATCGTTTATGCGCATCCCAATCCGCTGAGTTTCAATCAGTCGATATTGAAGGTTGTCAATAATGCTTTCAAAAAGCGTGGAGACAATGTGCAACTCAAAGATCTCTATGCAGAGAGATTTGATCCTGTATTAGGGGAGGCACAATTGTCTTTGCAAAATGAAGGTAAGCTGCCAGATGATATTAAGCGTGAGCAAGAGCAAGTATCATGGGCTGATATGATCGTGGTGATCTATCCGCTGTGGTGGTTTGATCGGCCTGCAATTTTGAAAGGTTGGTTCGATCGTGTCTTTACTAATGGCTATGCTTTCAGCTTTGATGAAAATGGTTTACAGGGATTGCTCAAAGGCAAACGTGCGATGGTCGTAGTTACGGCAGGCGGAACTAAGGAAGATTTTGGTAAAAATGCTGACCAACTCACAAAAAGTACTACCGAGGGCACATTAGCTTTTTGTGGTATTACCGATATAGTCGATCGAGTATTTTACTCAGTGACGATGGTGGATGATGATGCGCGTGCGGCCATGTTGAGCGAGTGTGAACAACTGGTTGCAGATCTGTAGCTATGATTATTCGCTAGTTGGAATTTCTTTAAGCGCTAATTGTAGTGACCAGTTTATTGGGTGGCTTGGTCTGAGCCTAACCACTCTCGCATTAATTCATGGAGTGCATTCGGCACGCTGTTCTGTGGTGATTGCTGGCAATAGTGTTCAATCCATTCTAGCGTGCTCTCAGCATTAGTGTCACCAGAAACATCATACACATCGATATCAGCGTAATTCACTCCAGAAACAAATCCACTGATCCAGGCTTGATACAGATAACGATTTGCAAGAGCTTGTTCAGAGCTGAGTTGTGGCGAGGAGAGATCTATACTCAATTGCTCACAAGTGGTGGCTCCCCATCCTTGCGCGTAATAGGAATCAATGGCAGTTTTGTTATCAGCCATGTCCGTGGCAGAAGGTTTTATGGTGTGAGTGCTGGCACAGGCATTGAGTAATCCTGCGGCAACACAACACAGTAGTTTTTTTTGACGTGTGAGCATAATGGTGTGAGATCAAGTCGAATTATAGATCGAGCCAAAGTTTCAGTGGTTTGCGCATACCCGCAATTTTACAACCTTGTTGACCATAACCATAAGGAAATAAATTGTAAACATATTTGCGCGTTGCAATATCTTTACCTAGATCAGTTCTCAGATGTTTTAGTATGGTTCTCAGTTCTGGAACTATGCCGCTCTCTTCAAAACAATTGCGTATTAGCTCAATCAATACCCAATGCTCATCACTGAGCTGCAAGGTATATTCATCAGCTATCATTTGTGCAATATCTTTATCCCAATCCTCTGGATCCAATAAGAATCCGTCGCTGTCCCTTGCCAGATGCTGGGTATTCATTATTAACCTCGTTGTGTGCCAAAGGTGATTCTTTCATGTAATTGCAAATCGCAATCACTTTGAATGGAAGTATAACCATATTCACGCATTTGCATACGCACTTTTTCCGCCTGCTGAAAACCATGCTCTAGAATTAGAGTGGCATCAGGGTTTAAGTAGGCAGGTGCGGTCTCAATAATATGAAATAAATCTGCATAGCCCTCTTGTTCGGAAAAGAGAGCAATATCTGGTTCATGGTTTTCAACTTCTTCGTCGATATGTTCATCATCTTCACTAATATAAGGCGGGTTACTGACTATAAGATCAAATCTTTTGTCGTGAATCTCACTAAACCAGTGGCTACGTATAAAGTGCACATTGTGGATATTATGAGCGAGGGCATTATGCTCAGCGACTTCTATGCAGATGGCAGAGATATCACACGCAATGATTTGAGTATCTGGGAACTCTTTTGCAATGGCTAATGCAATGCAACCGCTACCAGTGCCCAAATCTAGTATATGAGCATGTGGTTTATTTTTCAGTACGGAGATGGCTGTCTCTACTAATAACTCAGTGTCAGGACGAGGAATCAAAACGCCTTTAGTGATTTTAAGATTGAGAGTCCAGAATGCCCGCTGCTCAGTAAGATACGCAATCGGTTCTCCTTCATCGCGTCGCGCTAAAAAACTCAGTAGATGAGTTTTTTCAGCCTCACTCAATTTGCTATCAGGGTGGGCCATTAATGATGATTTATTGCGTCCAGTAATGTGCTCTAGAAGAATATAAATTTCACCCATACTATCGTCGATATGGGTGTTAGAGTTTATTGGATTATTAGGTGGACCAGTCAAATACTCACGAGCATAAGCAATGGCTTGTTGAATAGTAAAATCTTGGGTGGAATCCTGATCGTGACTCAAGACAAACTTACCCCAAAGTCGTTCATACTCATACTTAGTTATCGTTCAAAGAGGCGAGTTGCTCAGCTTGATACTCGTTAATGAGTGGATCTATCACTTGGCTTAGATTGCCTTGCATTAACTCATCTAATTTATAAAGTGTCAGATTAATACGGTGATCAGTCATGCGACCTTGAGGAAAATTATAGGTGCGTATTCGTTCTGAGCGATCACCACTTCCAACCAGGCTTTTACGGGCGGCAGCTTGTTCAGCAGATTGTTTGGATTGCTCTGCATCCAGTAAACGTGCCTTGAGCAATGACATAGCACGGGCTTTGTTTTTATGCTGAGAGCGTTCATCTTGGCACTCCACCACTACACCACTTGGAAGATGGGTGAGACGAATAGCGGAATCAGTTTTATTCACGTGCTGACCACCCGCACCTGAGGCGCGAAAAGTATCGATGCGTAAATCAGATGGATTGATATCGATTTCTTCAATTTCATCTGCCTCTGGCAGGATAGCTACTGTAGCTGCAGATGTGTGCACGCGTCCTTGAGATTCTGTTTCAGGCACTCGTTGCACACGATGTGCACCGGACTCAAACTTCAACAAAGAATAGGCACCGTGTCCCACGATGCGAGCGACCACTTCACGGAAGCCGCCATGTTCACCTTCATTAGTGCTGATAGTCTCTATGGTCCAGCGTTTTTGTTCAGCATAACGCGTATACATACGATATAGATCACCTGCAAAAATAGCGGCTTCATCGCCACCGGTGCCCGCTCTGATCTCAATAAATACATTGCTGCTATCGAGTGGATCTTTAGGTAGTAGTAATTTTTGAAGTTCTAGTTCCAGTTCTGTTTGTTGTTCAGTCAAATCAGAAATTTCTTGTTGTGCCATTTCTTGCACACTTTGATCATCATCATCCAATAGTTCTCTGGCTGCAGTTAAGTCGTTTTCAGCTTCTGTGAATCGTATGAAGGTTTTTACCACAGGCTCAAGTTGGGCATATTCCATAGAGAATTTACGAAACTTGTTCTGATCTGAAATAACCTCGGGCTCTGCTAACAGACCAGCAATTTCTTGGTAACGATCAGCTAGGGATTCTAGTTTAGTGATGATGGATTCTTTCATGGTTTAAGCGCACGGATTATTTTTTGTTTAGGCCTAAGATAATTTTGGCCGTTTCTATAAGACTATGCTGTTCATCAGCACTGGCAGATTTTAAAGATTCGGTCGGCGTATGTAGCATTTTGTTGACTAGAGTATTGGCTAACAACTGCAATGCTTCTTCAGGACTTTTACCTTGTTGAAGTGTCTTTATAGCTTTTTCTAATGCCTCTTGTTTGTGGTCTTCAGCTTGCTGACGATAATCACGAATGATATCAGTAGCGTTTTGACCGCGTAACTGAACCTGAAATTCTTCTAATTCATCAGTGATAATCGATTCTGCTTCGGTAGCTGCTTCCTGTCTGGATTGAATATTTTCTTGTATGACTTGTTGCAAATCATCCACACTGTAAAGATATATATCAGCCAATTGTGCGCACTCAGGCTCTACATCACGCGGCACAGCTAGATCTATGATGAGTATCGGTTTGTGCTTGCGTTTTTTAATACATTGTTCAAGCAAGCCCTTGCCTAGTATTGGTAGAGTACTTGAGGTGGCGGTAATGACAATATCACTGTCCGGTAGCACTTCGTTAATATAATGAAGTCCAATGCCAAAGCCATTAAATCTTTCTGCGACAGTTTGTGCACGATTAGCATTGCGATTGGCAATAGTGAGACGTTGGATACCGACCGAGTTTAAATGTTGAGCGGCTAACTCGATAGTTTCACCAGCACCGATAAAAAGTGCATTGCGCTGAGCTAGATCACCAAAGATTTGTTTGGCTAGAGACACCGCGGTAGAAGCGACAGACACTGGGTTGGCACCAATAGAAGTATAGGTGCGTACTTTTTTGGCGACGTGAAAACATTGTTGAAAAAGCTTGTTTAGGTGTTTGTTTAAACTGCCGATATCAACAGCACTTTGATAGGCCTGTTTGAGTTGTCCCAGAATTTGAGGTTCACCTAAAATCATAGAGTCCAAACCACTGGCAACACGGAATAGATGTTTAGCGGCTTGCTCATCAGTATGTGTGTAAAGGTAAGATCGTGCCTCGTGTTCCTCAAGCTCATGAAATTTACTCAGCCACGACAACAGTGATTGAGTGCCCGTCTCGACATTATCCACGTAACAATAAACTTCAGTGCGATTGCAGGTGGATACAATTAAGCTCTCTTGGATGGCGTTTAATGTCACAAGCTCCCCCAATTCATGCGCTAGCATAGCATCGGTAATGGCCACACTTTCGCGGACATTTATGGGCGCAGTGTTATGGTTAACACCTAATATAAGTAGTGACATACTGGATATTTTAATGCACTTTGATGGTTCTGACGGGAATAATTTTGGCTGTTGATGTCTAGTTGGTAGATTGACCGTGTCTCTGCATAGCGTAATCAGGGTATCCGCTACCCAATCCTTATGTAATGGTATGTGAAATGGCGTAGAATTGCTAAATAAACCACAGAATTAAACCACATCGTAAGAAAATGATTATGGCTAACCGTCCCTTAACCCTCGCACTTCTGGCATTTGTGTTAATCACATTGTTGACTTCATGTGCCTCCAACCCAAATGCGAACTATTCTCATCTGTCTGAACCAGCGCAAATGGATGTGGTCGAGATACAAACAGGTAACGAAACTGACTATACACCTACCAGCGATCTCTTGTTTGCAGTTATGGCGGGTGAATTATCGGGCAAGCTAGGGGATCTTGAGAGTTCACAAGTGTATTACGCACAGGTGCTGGAGTTGACTGACGATCCTGACATTATTGAACGTGCCATGCGTGTGGCCATTCGTTCAAAAGATTGGCCACAAGCACTGCATGCGGCAAAACGCTGGGCTGCGGTGCAGCCAGAAAGGATCGAGACTCAACAAGTATTGGGCGTACTATTCCTTAGCATCGGGGATGTAGACGGAGCAGAGAAGAGTTTCTTAAAAGTCATGCAAGCCGCCAGTGATTCTCCGCGTCAAGGCTTTGCTATTGTCATGGCTACACTCAGCCAAGTGAAGCATGTAGAAAATGGCTTGGCCCTAATGGAACGTCTAGTGAGTCAATATTTCACCAGTGCCTATGGACATTTAGCCTATGCTAATCTCGCCATGGGTGCGGGCAAATACCGTCTAGCGGTAGATGAGAGTGAGTTGGCATTAGGTTTCAATCCTAAATTAACTAAGGCTAGAATTTTGCGAGCACGTGCTTTAAATGCTCTAGGGGATCATGAGCTGGCATTGAAAGAGATGCAGGAACTAGTAGAATTAGAACCAGAAAATTATGAGCAGCGTATGGGTTATGCCCAGATGTTACTGCAAGCGTCACTTTATCTAGAGGCCGCTGAACAATTTGAAGTTCTGTTAGAGATACGCCCTGAAGAAATCAATGTAACCTATATGCTTGGCTTAACCTATGTGCAAGCGCAGGAATATGAAAAAGGACGATTTTATTTTCAATCTTTAGTGGATGAAAATCGCCGTTTGGACGAGTCATTTTACTATTTAGGCATGATTGCAGAGGAGCTCGGTGATTCAGAGCAAGCACAAGCCATGTACTTAGAAGTGGCTTTTGGTGAGTGGTATCTTGAGGCCTCTATGCGTTTGGCCGACTTGTATTATGAAACCGATGGTGTCGATAAGGCGCGTGAGCATTTGAAGTCAGTGCGTGATGATTTGCAAGATGTGGGGAATGTGGTGCGTATATATCTTGCTGAGGGTAGCTTGCTGTATCAAAAACAGCATCATCAGCTAGCTTATGAAGTATATAGCCAAGGATTGTTAGAATTCCCAAAACATTTTGATTTGCTTTATGCGCGGGCTATTAGTTCTGAGTCACTGGATCAGATAGATATGTTTGAAGCGGACATGAGATCTATAATAGAAGCGGACCCAAAACATGTAGATGCACTCAATGCATTGGGTTATACCTTAGTGAACCGAAGTCTAAAAATATCTGAAGCGAAATCTTTTATCGAAAGAGCTTATGCTTTAAGACCGCAGGACCCAGCCATTATCGATAGTATGGGTTGGCTACATTTTCGCTTAGGTAATTACAGAGAGTCCGAGAGTTTTTTGCGTGATGCGATCGATAAGACCTACGATGCCGAGATAGTTGGGCACCTAGTCGAGTTATTAAGAGCTACTGCACGCCATCGTGAAGCCAGTGATTTGCTCAAGCAGGCTCGTGATCGTTTCCCTGATGATGAATATTTGCAAAAACTTAACCAAGATCTATCCTCTCAATAGCACAATATAAAGGTGACACTGATGCGACTTATTATAATAGCGTCCATTGCGCTAGTGCTGAGTGCATGTGCCACCCTGCAAATTCATCCTCCACGACAGGACATTGATCGCGGCAGCTATTTATTGCAGCGGATGCAATGGGACGCCCATATGACACTGGTCGCTATGACGACTCAAGAGAAGCTCAAAGCGCGTCTGCATTGGCAGCAGACTGAACGAGGATTTACTATTAAATTGCGCGACTTCATAGGCCGTACGGTGGCAGTGGTAGAGGGTGATGCGCAGGGTGTAGTGGCACGAACTTCTAAGGGACAACGTTACCAAGGAGCAGATGCTGATAGCTTACTGGCTGACCTGACTGGCCTTAAGTTGCCTATCAATGGGCTCAAATATTGGTTACAAGGTTTGGCTGACCCCAACCAGACGCTGACACGAATGACAGATGACGAAAATCAGCTTCCTCTGATGATTCAGCAATCGGGTTGGACGATTCATTATGCGTCCTATCAATATGATGAGAAGGTGCCAATGGCAAAAAATATCACATTAGATCATCAAGATATTCATCTGCAACTCAAAATTGCACGGTGGTCACTAGAAAGTGAATGACAATAACGTTTGGTTGGCTCCTGCCAAGATCAATTTATTTCTACGTATTCGCGAGCAAAGAAGCGACGGCATGCATGAGTTGCAAACCGCTTTTCAGTTTTTAGAACTTTGTGATGAGATTCAAATATCCTTAAGAAATGACAATATAATCAATAATTTAACACCTATATCAGGGGTCAATCAGGAACAAGATCTGTGCTTGCGAGCGGCACGTGCATTGCAACAATATGCCGCTAATATAGATGCGCAAGACCGGAGTGGAAAGGCTGTTTATGGTGCAGATATACGCATAAAAAAATACATTCCTATGGGCGGAGGCATGGGAGGCGCCAGTTCAGATGCGGCGACGGTGTTGCGAGTATTGAATCAGTTATGGGGTTTGCAGTTAGATGTGGCGCAACTATCCACTTTGGGCTTAAGTCTGGGAGCGGATGTGCCGGTATTTATTCAAGGCCAAGCTGCCTGGGCCGAAGGGGTGGGTGAGCAGCTCACAATACTGCAAAATATGAAGGAATATTGGTATTTGATCGTGGATCCAGGCGTAAATGTAAATACAGCGCAAATGTTTGCAGATTCGCAATTGACACGTCATAGCGAGGCCCTCACAATATGCCCCCCTGAGCCTGGGGTCTTAGGTAACGTGTTTGAACCTGTCGTCCGGGCAAAGTATGCAGAGATTGATGAGATTTTTGCCTGCTTAGAGCCTCAGTGCCAACCCTTTCTCACCGGTAGTGGTGGATGTGTGTTGGTGGCTTTCAGTGACAAGGCGAGTGCGCAAACCATGCAAGCTGTCTGCCCCCAAGGGGTGCATACACACATTGCAAAGAGTGTGAATAGCTCGCCATTAAATGCACAATTAGCGACACTAAGCTAAAGTGCATCTTAAGATGCAGTAAAAAGAATTGTTGGGCCGTCGCCAAGTGGTAAGGCACGGGGTTTTGATCCCCGCATTCGTAGGTTCGAACCCTACCGGCCCAGCCATAATTATGTGGCACATTTTTTTGACTAAAACGGAAGGCACGTGACTAAATCTCATTCTACATATGAAGAAACCCGCTTGATGGTGTTTGCAGGTAATGCACATCCTCAGTTAGCGCGTGATATTGTCGAAAAATTAAATATTCCATTAGGTAAGGCCTTGGTGAGCTCGTTCAGTGATGGTGAGATCCAAGTCGAAATCCAGGAAAATGTGCGAGGACGCGATGTGTTTGTCATACAGCCCACTGGCCGTCCTACTAACGATAACATCATGGAATTGATGATTATGATTGATGCACTCAGACGTGCATCTGCTTACCGAATTACCGCGGTGATCCCATACTTTGGGTATTCACGCCAAGATCGACGAGTTCGTTCAATGCGAGTACCGATATCAGCCAAAGTGGTGGCGAATATGATTTCTAATATCGGTGCTGATCGTATGCTTACAGTGGATCTTCATGCGGATCAAATCCAAGGGTTTTTTGATGTCCCAGTTGATAACGTATATGCCTCCCCAGTGTTGTTAGGAGACATTTATAAGCAAAAGTATTCTGATTTAATGGTGGTATCCCCTGATGTCGGGGGTGTAGTGAGAGCAAGAGCAGTAGCTAAGCAATTAGATGATGCTGATTTAGCAATTATCGACAAACGTCGACCACAGGCGAATGAAGCTCAGGTCATGCACATTATTGGTGAGGTCAAAGGCCGAACCTGTATTATTGTCGACGATTTGGTCGATACCGCTGGCACCTTATGTAAGGCCGCGCAAGCACTTAAAGAACATGGTGCAAAGTCAGTCATTGCCTATGCAACACACCCAGTGCTATCTGGTAATGCACTCAAGAATATTGAAGAATCTGTGCTTGATGAACTGGTCGTGACAGACACAGTGCCATTGGACGAAAGAATACAATCATGTTCACGTATCCGTCAGTTAACAGTATCCGGCTTACTTGCAGAAACTATTCGTCGAATCAGCTTCGATGAATCAGTCAGCACGTTATTCATGGATTAACTATTCAAGTATTTGTGTAACAGAACTGGATTTAATAGAACGGTAAAGTTTATTTTTTACAACACGTATGTAAATCGGTCGCAAGTTTGCATATGATTTTTAAATGAAGCAACGATAAGGAGCAACATTATGAGCATCGACTATTCTATAGATGCCGAGCCACGTACGGACGAGGGAAAAGGTGCGAGCCGCCGCCTAAGACGTACTGGTCGCGTACCAGCCATTTTATATGGTGGTGAAAAAGAGCCTCAGAGTATCTCTCTGGACCACAATAGAACCTACCATAGTCTGCAAGAAGAGGCGATTTACTCGCACATTTTGACACTAAACCTTTCTGGTGAGGAGCAAAAAGTGATTCTGCGTGATGTGCAGCGTCATCCCGCTAAGCCAGTAGTTCTGCACGTCGATTTTCAACGTGTAGATGATAAGCACACAATTAACATGCACGTACCACTACACTTTATCGGTGATGACGGTTGTCCT
>CBFHSW010000101.1:0-8102 GCA_965658595.1 Gammaproteobacteria bacterium
AGCCTGATTACGGCTCGTTTGGCCATAGAGCAGGGACGCGAGGTATTCTGTGTGCCCGGCCCGATAAATAACCCTCTCAATCAAGGTGTCCATGATTTAATCCAACAAGGTGCCAAACTGATTACCTGTACAGAGGATATCCTGGAGGAGTTTGCGGATTATGTCCCTTTAGCCAACAACCGCAGTTCATCTAATGATAAGAAGATTAATTTAACAAAATATCCTGAACGCCTACTTGAACTAATCGATTACACCCCCATCTCAGTGGATATGCTTATTAAAAAAAGTGGATTGACCCCAGAGATAGTTTCCTCCATGCTGGTAATGCTCGAGATGGCAGGTAGAGTGATATGTGATATCAACGGTCTCTATTCACGATCTACAACGGATGGAAAACAATGAAAGAAAATGTGTTGGATGTTTTAACATATATGTTCGAAAGCTACTTTGAGGAAGCGGATGCCATGTTCAACCGCGATACCTTATTAGAAGAATTAGTAGATATTGGATTTGAACATAGCGAAGTCGAAAAAGCCTTCAATTGGCTAGCTGACTTGCCCACTTCCCATGAAGATCTATCTTTGAGCGCACCGAAACAAACCACTACCAGAATCTACAGTCTCAGAGAGGTGAAGAAACTGGATACTGTATGTCAGGGATATTTGATGGAATTAGAGCAGATGCAGATACTTACGGCCGCCAGTCGCGAACTAGTGATCGACAGAGTGCTCGCCTTAGAAACTGATGAAATTTCCATTGATCAACTTAAGTGGGTTTGTCTTATAGTACTGAATAATTTATCAGGGTCAGACATACCTTATCATTGGTTGGAAGACGTGATAATGGATTTATCGTCGTCTCAAATTCACTAGACCAACCCCTTAACAGCATAATCTCAGATGAGCAAAAATCTCGTCATCGTAGAGTCGCCCGCCAAAGCGAAAACGATAGAAAAATATCTAGGTAAGGATTTCAAAGTACTCGCATCATATGGACATGTGCGTGATTTAATTGGCAAGAACAACGCGGTTGATCCCACCAATGACTTCGCTATGAAGTATGAAGTCCAAGAAGAAAAAGAGTCTAAAATTCAGGCCATAGTCAAAGAACTGAAAAAAGCCGACTCACTCTATCTCGCCACTGACCCGGACAGAGAGGGAGAAGCCATTTCATGGCACTTACATGAAATACTGAAAGAACGTGAACTAATCGGTGATAAAGATGTGCACCGAGTAGTGTTTTATGAAATCACCAAATCTGCTGTTCAAGAGGCTATAGACAACCCCCGTCACCTTGCGGGAGACTTGATTGCAGCTCAACAAGCTCGACGCGCATTAGATTTTTTAGTGGGATTTAATTTATCTCCCCTGCTTTGGAAAAAAATCAAACCCGGCCTATCTGCTGGGCGTGTGCAAAGCCCTGCACTTCGTTTACTGTGTGAGCGTGAAGATGAAATTGATAAATTTATTCCACAAGAATACTGGAAAATTGAAGCCGACTGTGACAAATCCTCCGAAGCTTTCATAGCTAAGCTGACCCATCTAAATAGCCAAAAGTTAGATCAATTTGATATCAATACTGAGGAGTTGGCACAACAAGCTCACAAAACTCTTATCACCGCCTCTAATGGAAAATTGTTGGTCGGCAAAGTCGACAAGAAAGAACGCAAGAGTAATCCACCACCACCGTTTACCACCTCGACATTACAACAACGCGCTGTCAGTTATTTAAAGTTTTCTGCGAAAAGAACTATGTCTGTCGCTCAGCGACTCTATGAAGCAGGACATATCACTTATATGCGTACCGACTCAGTAAATTTATCGAATGATGCCATTGCAGAAATACGTCAACTGATTGAAAACAATTATGGTAAGAAGAATTTACCGGACAATGTGCGAGTCTTTAAGACCAAATCAAAAAATGCTCAAGAGGCGCACGAAGCTATTCGTCCAACTTCTGCACTCAAGATGCCTGAGCAACTTAAGGGGGAGCTTAATGAGGAACAATACAAACTCTATGACTTGATTTGGAAACGTACAGTTGCCAGTCAAATGATGCATGCCGTGTACGATCAGGTAGCTGTTGAATTATACGCTGGAAGCCCTGAACATGTTTTTCGCGCGAACGGTTCTAGTATTAAAGAGAAAGGTTTTACCTTACTCGACCAGCAGGATCGAGATAATATTTTGCCGCGTATGGAAGTAGGTGACACCATTGACCTACAAGAGATTCGTACTGAGCAACACTTTACTTCACCTCCTAGCCGCTACACCGAGGCCTCCTTGGTAAAAGCTCTGGAAGAATATGGCATCGGGCGTCCTTCAACATATGCGTCTATCATTGACAGGATTTCTAGCAAACAATACGCGGAAATAGAGTCACGCACATTCTTCCCAACCGATATGGGCCGGTTATTAAATCGATTCCTCACTAAGCACTTTACACAATATGTAGACTATGACTTCACAGCTAATCTTGAAAATGAGTTAGATGAAATTTCTCGAGGTGAGAAAGAGTGGATTCCCGTCATGGAATCATTTTGGACACCATTCGAGAACTTAGTCAAAGACAAAGAGGTGTCAGTAACGCGCGAAGAAGCTATAGAAGCTCGCGATCTTGGCACGCATCCAAAATCAGGCAAACCCATGAGTGTGAGAATGGGACGCTATGGCCCATTCGTGCAGATTGGCACTAAAGAGGATGAAGAAAAACCTCTTTTTGCTGGACTCATGCCAGGCCAGAAAATGGACAAAATTACGCTTGAAGAGGCCTTAGAGCTTTTCAAACTACCGCGTGATTTAGGTGAAACACCAGAGGGTGAAAAAGTCCTCGCAAGCGTTGGTCGCTTTGGGCCTTATGTTAAGTATGGCAGCAAATATGTTTCTATTAAGGGAGAAGATCCATATAAAATTGAACTAGATCTTGCGCTCGAATTTATTGCTAAGAAAAAAGAAGAAGACGCTAACAAGTTCATTAAAGAGTTCGAAGAAGAGGGAATACAAGTACTTAATGGTCGCTATGGCCCATACATCACTGATGGTAATAAAAATGCCAAGATTCCTAAAGATGTAGAACCTGAGTCTCTAAACTTAGAACAATGCCTAGAATTAATCGCTTCGGCGCCCGTTCGTAAAGGTCGTGGTAAAAAGAAAGTTGCTAAAAAGAAAATCGCCAAAAAAGCTGCGCCTAAGAAAAAATCTGCTAAGAAGAAAACCGTGAAGAAAAAAACCGCGCCTAAAAAGAAAACCGCTAAAAAGAGTGACGATTAAGCTCACGCCTTATGGCCTGTTCGTCACATATACTCACGCATGTATTATCGCAAGGTGGTGTCATCGCCCATCAGACAGACACCGTATTTGGTCTGGCCTGTCTACCTCATGAATCTAGCTTACAAAGATTAGCGCGTTTGAAACAACGTGATAGATCGCGTGGGTTTATTTTACTAGCCTCACACTGTGATCAATTGAATGATTTTATAGAGTGTACTTCGCAAGAACTTGAGCAACTCAATAGCCCTCAAGCACGGCCCACTACTTTTTTGGTGAATCCAAAACCGCAGTTACCCCCCAGCCTGACCGGACAACATAGTAAGATCGCTGTGCGTCTTGTGGAACATGTTATTGTGTCAAAAATCTGTCAACAGATTGGGGCTATCGCATCGACTAGTTGTAACCTCAGTCAACATGATATTTGCAACGAGGCCAGTGCTTGTCGCACACTGTTTGGACCACATTTAGATTACATAGAAACGCATAGTGTCTCAGGTAGTGGACAAGCTAGTCGCATCATCGACTTATCTACCCAAGAAATATTAAGAGCATAAACTCATGAATACATCTCCTGACCTTAACGCTGTTATTCAATATCTAGAATCACTTCAAGACAGCATCTGTGAAAACATTTCAAACTTAGATGGCAGTGCTTTCGGTGAAGATAGTTGGACTCGCGCAGAGGGTGGTGGTGGACGCAGCCGAGTATTACGCAATGGCGCAGTGTTTGAACAAGCGGGTGTCAACCTATCACGTGTGCATGGGACGGAACTTCCCAAAGCTGCCACCTTGCAACGCCCTGAATTAGCTGGGTGCAGTTTTGAAGCAGCGGGCGTGTCATTGGTATTACATCCCAACAACCCCTATGTACCTACTACCCATTGTAACGTGCGCTTTTTCCTCGCCAAACCTGAACAGGGTGATCCAATTTGGTGGTTTGGGGGTGGTTTTGATCTGACTCCCTATTATCCATTCATGGAAGATGCGGTACATTGGCATCAAACCGCTCAGGACGCCTGTGCCGGCTTTGCCCCAGACAGTTACCAACGGTATAAAGCCTGGTGTGATAAATACTTTTATCTGCCCCATCGACAAGAAACACGTGGAGTGGGGGGATTATTTTTTGATGACTTAAATCAGCCTGATTTTGACACAAGCTTTTCATTCATGCGTAGTATTGGAGATCATTTTCTTCCCGCTTATACTCCGATTGTTGAGCGTCGTGCAGATCTTCCTTTCACTGAACATGAGCGTAACTTCCAACTTTATCGTCGTGGCCGTTATGTCGAGTTTAACTTAGTCTATGATCGTGGAACCCTATTTGGTCTACAATCAGGTGGACGAACAGAGTCTATTTTGATGTCACTGCCACCTCAGGTCAGATGGGAGTACAATTGGTCTCCAGAAACGGGTTCTGCTGAAGCAGATTTATACGATAACTATCTCAAACCGAGAGACTGGTTAAATCTAGATAAATGATCCCTATGTCATCACAAGTCGATGACTTGAATGAACATGCGTTTGAGATTGAACAGCAATTTTAGATTTAATAGTCAGTATTAGAGCGCACCATAACTGTAACCAAAAGGATTCCTTGTGAGCTATTTTCCCATTACGCGTATGCGTCGCATGCGAGCCAAACAATTTAGTCGTGACTTGATGCGTGAAAATGTCCTTTCACCGTCAGATCTTATTTATCCCGTTTTTGTAGTTGAAGGAAAAGGCCAAAGACAAGCTATTCCCTCTATGCCTAGCATTGAACGCCTAAGTTTGGATGAACTAGCCAAAGAGGCTAAACAACTTCACGCATTAGGTGTACCTGCAATGGCTTTGTTCCCAGTGGTAGCAGAGGACAAAAAATCTCTAGGGGCTGAAGAGGCCTATAATCCAGATGGATTAGCTCAACGTGCTATCAAAACACTTAAAGAGTGTGTGCCAGAGATGGGCGTGATCACAGATGTTGCACTCGATCCATTTACTTCCCATGGTCAGGATGGATTGATTGATGAAGCCGGCTATGTGGTCAATGATCAAACGGTGGACGTATTAGTTCAACAAGCACTCTCACATGCCCAAGCCGGGGCTGATATTGTGGCGCCATCGGATATGATGGATGGACGCATAGGTGTGATTCGCAATGAACTAGAAAGTCAGGGACACATTAATACACTGATACTCTCTTATGCTGCTAAGTATGCTTCTAGCTTTTATGGCCCATTTCGAGATGCCGTTGGTTCTGCGGGCAATCTTGGCGCAGGCAATAAATACACTTATCAAATGGATCCTGCTAACAGTGATGAGGCTGTGCGTGAAGTACAACTCGATATAGATGAGGGCGCTGATATGGTTATGATCAAACCTGGCCTACCTTATCTAGATATTGTCCAGCGTATTAAGTTGGAGCTTGCCGTGCCTACTTTTGTCTATCAGGTGAGTGGTGAATATGCGATGTTAAAAGCCGCCGCACAAAATGGTTGGTTAGATGAAAAGTCATGTGTTTTAGAAGCCTTGATGAGCATGAAACGTGCAGGGGCAGATGCCGTCCTTAGCTACTATGCTAAAGATGTTGCTACGTGGTTGGCAGATCAATAATTACGCTCAATATTATCACTTTGGTTATGGTGGTAATGAGATTATCCAGAGAGATGACTGTATGATTATACTCGTTAAGGAACAAAATAAATAAATACAATAATTGTATTTCATATTAGTGACATACTACTTATCTAGTATGTTCCAGATGATTTGTTTTAAACTCTAGCAGTTAACTTGTTTGAGAAGACCTTCAATTTATTAAAATATAACCATGAGTGAAAATACATTACATCACATCGTTATCGTCGGCGGTGGTGCTGGTGGGCTCGAGCTGGCGACTAAACTTGGCCATAGCTTAGGGCGCACGGGCAAAGCTAGAATCACGCTGATTGATAAATCCAAAACGCATGTATGGAAACCCTTGCTGCACGAAATCGCTGCAGGCAGTATGAATCCTGAACGACATGAATTAGTCTATTTTGCTCAGGCTCACTGGCATCATTTTGAATTCCGTTTAGGCAACATGGATAGTCTGAATAGAGAGAGAAAAGAAATTTCTATTGCTCCTAACTACGATGAAGACGGCTACGAAGTGATACCACGTCGTAACTTTAACTATGACACTTTGGTGATCGCTGTGGGCAGTATGACGAATGACTTTGGTATTCAAGGCGTACGTCAATACGCAAAAGCACTAGATACACAACAACAAGCAGAGAAATTACATCGCTTAATACATAATTCATTGATACGCGCTCAAACTCAGACAGAAGCATTACGCCCTGGTCAGCTACAAGTGGCTATTGTAGGTGCGGGTGCCACAGGAGTAGAACTAGCCGCAGAATTACATAACACTACACGTGAACTAGCTGCTTACGGACTGGATAAAATTGATCCTGATAAAGACATACAAATTTCATTAATTGATGCGACAGATCGCTTATTGCCTGGCTTACCTGAAAAAATTTCACAGTCTGTTCAAGCTGAGTTATTAAAACTCAACATACAAATTCATCTTGCTGAACGTGTGACCGACGTTAGTCATCAAGGGGTTAGCACACAAAGTGGAAAATTCATTGCCTCTGAGCTCGTCGTGTGGGCAGCTGGAATCAAAGCCCCTGATTTTCTCAAAAACCTTGATGGTCTAGAGACAAATAGTATTAATCAATTGATAGTCCATGAAACATTACAATCTACCCTAGATGATAATATTTTTGCCTTTGGTGATTGTGCTAGTTGTCCTTGGATAGGGCATGAACCTCTGAGAGTCCCACCACGGGCACAAGCCGCTCATCAACAAGCCTCGCTATTAGTCAAAACTATTAAGCAGCGAGTTAAACATAATCCTGTGTTACCTAAATATATCTATCATGATTATGGTTCTTTAGTTCATCTTGGCGCTTACACCACTGTCGGCAGCTTGATGGGAGCCCTCACGGGCGGACGATTATTTATTGAAGGTTTTATGGCTGGCCTCATGTATCAGTCATTGTATAAATTACATCTGATGGCTGTACATGGATTTTGGAGCACTGCATTGCTCACACTATCGCGCCTAATCACACGAAGAACTGAAGCACGAGTCAAACTGCATTAATTTGACCTCCTGTCAGGTTATGATAAATTATTAGTAGTTGTATAGTTTCATTATGCTCACGGGGACACCTGTTCATCATCTGATTTAACGATGACGATTTAACTTGACTGACTTACCTTATGCTAAGTCTGGTTATTTTGGAGGTGCTCATGACCACACCCATTATTTGCAATACACCTAATATACGATTCTCTCTGTGCCTTGTGTTGTATCCGCCTTCACCGAGGAGGATGCATGTCTATGAGTAAACTACACTTAGAAGAAGCCGTTCAACAAGCTAGCCAAGAATGGCAAGATGCCTTCAATGATGGAGATGCCAATACCTGTGCAGAATTTTATGAAGATGATGCCATCATGCAAGCGGTTCCCTTTGGCATTTATTGTGACAGAGAAACCATATGCGTATTTTGGCGACAGCTGATCGATGAAGGTTATCGTGAACTGACCTACTTAAACACATATATAAAAGTCATTAATGAACAGCAAGCCGTACTCACTGCTAACTGGTGCATGAATAAAGCCTCTGGTGTCATTCATAAAGAAATGTGGGTATTACAACAAGATGGAAGCGTGAAATTATCAGAGGATCATTTCGAAGCACTTTAGAATCCTCCCGACATACTGGCTAACACACATGCTCATCATGTATGACTCATGTTAAACTTAGCTTTTCGAATTGATAATGCTTGCCCTGTGAACAA
>CBFHSW010000102.1:0-11267 GCA_965658595.1 Gammaproteobacteria bacterium
TACCTTGGTGAGCCTAGCGGCCAGCTATAAAATCAATCAGCACATAAGTATTGAAGGACGCATCGAAAATTTACTTGATGAGTCCTATGAGGACGTAATAGGCTATCAAACACAGGGACGCCGAGGATTTGTTGGGATCAATTTCAATCAGCAGAGGTAGTAACCATGAACGCGACAAAAAAGTTCTCTCCTGAAATACTCATTAAGCTCACCTATGGCTTAATTATTTTCACCATATTGTCGCGTCTACTGCCGCATGCCTATAACTTCACTTCGGTAGGGGCGCTCAGTTTGTTTGCAGGAGCAACCTTACCCATCAGGGTCGCTTGGATAGTCCCCTGCTTTGCCCTACTCATTACTGATGCGTTTGCGGGATTTTATCATCTCACTGTGATGTTATTTGTGTATGCAGGCTTCATACTATGCGCTCTATTAGGTGGTCTCACATTAAGTCATAAAAAAGGTTTTTGGCGTCTTACTTCCAGCGCCATGCTAGCGGCCATTATTTTTTATCTGATCTCTAATTTTGGCATGTGGCTATCCGGTCTCAACTATCCTATGACTCTGAATGGTCTAGTCGAGTGTTATGTACAAGGCCTACCGTATCTAAAGGTTAACCTGTATGCAGATGTTATCTATAGTTATTTTTTATTTGGGATCTACGCATTGCTAGTATTAAACATACAACCCTCGGCAGACAAAATACACCCTCAAATAAACGTCAAATAACAACTATTTAATAACAAACATAAAAACTCAGTAAATCACTCAATCAATATCATGAGGACACTACATATCGATCTGTTGACTTAAATATTATGCGTATTATTTCATTACTACCAAGTGCCACAGAAATCATCTGCTTGTTAGATTTACAGGATGATTTAGTGGGGATCACTCATGAATGTGATTACCCTATGGGACTTGATCACTTGCCGATAGTCACACACTCGAGTATCAATAAAAATGTCACTAGTCGAGCCATTGATAATCAGGTGCGTGATTCTTTACAACATACAAATGCACTTTACACTCTCAATGATGAATTAATTGAACGTCTACAACCGGACTTATTTGTCACTCAATCGCTTTGTAATGTATGTGCTGTTGATCATAATGATGTGCTTAAGCTGGCACAAAAACTCACATCAACACCAGCTATTGTCAATTTAGAGCCGGTGTGTCTGGATGATATTTACGCAACACTGCAACAACTAGGAGAAGCCACTCAACGTCTGACCTTAGCCACTCAAAAAATTGCTCATATGCAGCAGCGTGTAGAAGCGATAGCGTTGCAATCTCATCAGCGTGTTCAACACTCTGCAAGACCACGGGTAGTGTTTCTTGAATGGATAGATCCACTATTTAACTCAGGACATTGGATTCCAGAAATCATTCATCTAGCTGGTGGCGAAGATATGCTTGGTACTGCAGGAGATGCAGCTGTCAGACTGGAGTGGTCGCAGATATGTGCTATTGATCCAGAATTTCTTGTAGTATCTTGTTGTGGATATAACCTTGAGCAAACGCAGAGAGATTTGGAAATTTTGCAGAATTTTGACGGTTGGCAACAGTTGCGATGCGTGCAAACACAACGTTGTTTTGTGGTTGATGGCAATGCTTATTTTAGTCGCCCATCTCCGCGCTTGTTAGACAGTCTTGAGATCATGTCAAATATACTTAACAACAAAGCTGATAGTCGTTATCAATTGATTACAGCATGAGCTCCTGTTATTCCATCTAGATGATTATAGACAGGCAATATCATACACTGGCGGCATCCTAAACTAGGAATAAGATAATGGGTAAACGTTTAACAAAAATATATACGCGTACGGGTGATGATGGCAGTACCGGCTTAGCCAGTGGTGAACGTGTCGGTAAAGATTGTTTATTAATTCAAGCGCAAGGTGACCTGGATGAGCTAAATGCTCACATAGCCAGTTTGCGTGCCCATAATACCCATCAATCGATCAACCAATTATTAGTAGCGATTCAGCATCACCTTTTCAATCTTGGGGGTGAATTGAGTGCGCCTGAGTGTGATCTCACGCATAGTAGTGAAATTCTTTGGTTGGAGTCGTGGATCGATCATTTCAATCAGAGTTTACCGCCCTTAGAAGATTTCATATTACCGGGTGATGATATCTGTGTTGCTCAATGCCATGTCACGCGTACTGTTTGCCGTCGCACTGAGCGCAACTTAGTGCAATGGTCACGTGACCATGATGTCAGGCCTGAGTTATTGCAGTATATAAATCGCTTATCAGATTTACTGTTTGTGATCGGTCGAGTGATTGAAGCTGATAATAATCAAACCACAACTTTGTGGGAAAAGAATCTTGCACTTCCACAACCTGAATAACGACAGATGCGCATAGGCATAGATTTAGGAGGCACTAAGATCGCTTGCATGGCAGTATGCCAACAGGGCCAGGTTCTTTATGAAACTAGGGTTGATACACCAAAGGATAATTATGTTGCGACTCTAATCGCTATCCGAGATTTGGTGCTGGAGACTGAATCAAACTGCCAGCAAACCGGCTCTGTTGGCATCGCCACACCAGGATCAATTTCACCTCATAGCGGCTTGTTGAGAAATTCTAATTCTACTTGCTTAAATGAGCGATCATTCCAACTTGATATTCAACATATCCTAGAACGTGATGTCCGTATCAGTAACGATGCCAATTGTTTTGCTTTATCAGAAGCTATAGATGGTGCAGGCCAAGAGGCCAATAGTGTATTCGGCGTGATTCTTGGCACTGGTGTAGGTGCAGGCATTGTCATCAATCAACAAATAATAGATGGCCCTAATGGTATTGGTGGAGAATGGGGACACAATCCTTTTCCAGACACTGAAACTCAGAAATCAACCATTAGATGCTGGTGTGATCGAAATAACTGCATAGAAACTTTCCTCTCTGGTCCCGCTTTACAACGCGTCTTTTATCAACGTTATGGTGAATATCATTCCGCCCAAGAAATTGCTCACCGAGCCTCTCAAGGCGATGCCGCTGCAAACGCTAGCCTACAAGAATATGAACAGCGACTGGCACAATGTCTAGCCATGGTGATTAATATCTTAGATCCAGAATTGATAGTGCTAGGTGGAGGATTATCAAATATTCAACGTCTGTATGATAATATTCCCAAACTTTGGCAACCTTATATTTTCTCAGATTGCGTTTTCACACAACTGCGACCACCTAAGCATGGTGATGCCAGTGGCGTTCGTGGAGCCGCTTGGCTATGGCCTTCAACCTAGGTAAAAACATGCAACGATTAAACAACATACAATGGCAATGGGTAGTAGCCGTGATCGTATTATTAGCTCTGAGCCGATTCATGCCTCATCCACCCAATTTCACACCGATAGGCGCTATGGCAATTTTGTCCGGAGGCCTGTTCAAGTCATTGCGGTTGGGATTGGCAATCCCTTTATTTGCCATGTTGGTCAGTGATTTAATCATAGGCCTGCATAGCTCCATGTTATTTGTGTATGCAGCGATCGCTTTGATCACACTAGGCTGTCATTTTTTATTGCACAAGCTCAATCTGCTATCCATGACTTCAGCCATTGTTTTTGCAAGTGCGGTATTTTTCTTACTGACTAATTTTGGTGCATGGATAAGTCATGATATCTACCCTCACAATGCACAAGGATTATGGCTAGCTTATGTCGCCGGCATACCTTTTTTGTTGAACAGCTTTCTCGCCAATGTTGCCTTTACGGCTTTAGCCTGCGTCTCATTATCAATCTTTGCTAAACCTAAGCAGAGCTTGTCACACAGCTAAATCTCTCGCTATTTAACGACTTTCAAGTGCGCCTTACTTGGCTTACTGGACTTGGATGATGATTCAATACTGGCATCGGTAGAAGATTGCTCAGTGGATCGCGGGGTGGGACTATCAGGATCTGGAGTCGGCTCACTACCCTCTTCTTCATTAAACATCATACCTTGGCCATTTTCTCGAGTGTAAATAGCCAACACATATTGAATAGGAATATAAACTTGCATCGGTGACCCGTCAAAACGCGCGTTAAAAGCTACCGCATCATCCCCTAGAGAGAGTGCTTGAGTTGCACTCGGGCTGATGTTCAGTACGATTTTGTGGTCTTCTTCATACTGTCTTGGAACGACCACTTGATCGTGTTGACTATCCACTAAAATATGTGGCGTCATTTGATTGTCCAAAATCCACTCATAAATAGCACGAATAAGATAGGGACGCGTTGATGTCATATGAAAATCACTAAGCTGAATAGTTCGATACCTTTATGATAATACTCGCATTAAGAACACACTTGAATAGCTCAAGCGATAATCCATTCTAGCCAAACCAGGAGTGAACTTAACGGGAAAAACGAGTGCAATAGAGCTTATAAAGGGAACATCTCAAGTTCTTCTTCCGTAAGACTGCTGCGGAATGAAGGACGGTCAAAAACTAACTTACTATATTCGATGATGGGCTGAGCTTGCGCGGTTAACTGCACACCTAGACTCGGCAAACGCCACAACAGCGGTGCAATAGAGCAATCTACCAAACTAAACTCATCACTTAAGAAATATGGTTTAGCTTTGAAGATTTCCACAGAGCTTAGTAGGCTCTCTTCTAATTGTTTGCGTCCAGCTTGTTTCTGCATCTCATCACCATCGATGATAGCTTGCATAGGCTGATACCAATCATTTTCTATGTGCAGTAAAGCTAAACGAGATTTTGAACGTGATACTGGATCCACAGGCATCAGAGGCGGATGTGGGAAACGCTCATCAAAATATTCCATGATTACGCGTGCATCATAAAGCACTAAATCTCTGTCTACGAGAGTAGGCACTGAGTTGTAAGGATTCAACTCAAACAGATCTTCAGGCTTGTTATTGATATCAATCTGAACCACATCTGCTGTGATGTCTTTTTCAGATAATACGATGCGTGTTCTGTGACTTTGAATACATGTAGGATCAGAAAACAAAGTCATCACTGATCTTCGATTAGCGATTAACGCCATAGATTTCTCAATATTGGTTGTGATTCTTTCGGCCGAGCATCTATATAGATACTCGGCTAAAATTGATTATAGTGCCTAGTGTACGTCTTTCCAGTACTCTTTCTTCAGGTAGTAGGCGAATATGCCTAGTACGAATAGGAAGAATAACACACCCACACCGACTGACTTACGTTGAAGTTGTGCAGGTTCTGCTAGATATACTAAGAAGTTCACCAAATCTTGGATAGTTCTGTCGTACTCTGCTTCAGTTTGTTGACCTTCTACAGCGAGCTTGAATGGTGAGTGACTTGCACCACCATGTCCGTCATCAGCATGCTCATCTGCGGCTTTCAAAGCCTGGAAACCTTGCAGTTCCCATAACACGTGTGGCATGGAAGTACCTGGTAACATCTTATTGTTGATGCCGCGTGCAGCAGAATCATCAATATAGAAAGACTTCAAGAAGCTATATAGCCAGTCTGCACCACGTGCGCGAGCTTTCACACTTAGATCGGGAGGCGTTGCACCAAACCAAGCTTTGCCTTGATCTGCAGTCATTGCCACAGTCATGGTTTCACCCATCTTTTGATCGGTAAACAACATATTCTCACGCATGTTTTCTGCACTGATGCCTAGGTCAGCTGCTACTCGGTTGTAACGACTGAATGCTGCTGAGTGACAAGAGAGACAATAGTTCACGAACGTCTTAGCGCCACGTTGTAATGACTTTTGGTTACCAGTGTCCACATTCATGTGAAAAATTGGACCACTACCACCCGCCGCCCAAGCATGAGATGACATTAATAATGCCGCTAGGCAGATTGATTTAATCAAATTTTTCATTCCGTGACCCTCTCTGGAACTTGCTTGTCTTGATCTAAGTTCGTAAATGCTGCGAGTACTAGTGTGACGAATAAGTACGCCACAGGAATAGCCCATGTCTTCCATGTTAATGCGGCTATATCAGCATTATTTCTAAATACATCATACGCTGTGATGATGGCGACCATAGCGACAAACCAGAACAGGTAGTAAGCCGCTGTTCTGCGAGTGCTGTAGATGCCTAGCACAGCAAAGAAAATGAAATATAACTCAGACAGTCGAAGTGCCATTTGAGACGCCATTGGCGTTACAGCCTGCATGCCTAGGTAACCTAGCCATACAAATGCAACTAAAAATACGAACAGATTAAATTTGTATAAGAAGCTACGGTAACGAATAGATCTTACTTTGTTCTTATCGATCCATGGTAAGAAGAACAAGATTACCACTGCAGCTCCCATCGCAACCACACCAAAGAAAGGATTCGGTATGGCACGCAACACCGTGTAAAACGGTGTGAAGTACCACACAGGTGCGATGTGTTCAGGTGTTGCTAATGGATTAGCTGGCTCAAAGTTAGCATGCTCTAGGAAATATCCACCCATTTCAGGGGCAAAGAACACAACCATCGAGAATATGAATAAAAACACTACCACACCCACGATATCTTTAACCGTGTAGTAAGGGTGGAATGGAATACCATCGACTGGCACACCATTTGCGTCTTTATTTTTCTTGATTTCGATGCCATCAGGATTATTTGAGCCCACTGTGTGTAGCGCTGCAATGTGAGCAAGCACTAAACCCAGTAGTACAATTGGCACAGCAACCACGTGCAATGCAAAGAATCGGTTCAATGTAGCATCGGAGACGACGTAGTCACCTCGTATCCAAATAGCTAAGTCTTCACCAATATAGGGGATCGTACCGAAAAGATTCACTATCACTTGTGCACCCCAATAAGACATTTGACCCCAAGGTAGCAAATATCCCATGAATGCTTCTGCCATTAGACACAAGTAGATCATCATGCCGAACAGCCAAATTAATTCGCGTGGTTCTTTGAAAGAACCATACATTAAGCCTCTCAACATGTGTAAATAAATGATCACAAAAAACGCTGATGCACCGGTTGAATGCATGTATCGAATGAGCCATCCCCATTCAACATCTCGCATGATGTACTCAACAGAGGCGAAAGCAAGTTCCGCATCTGGCTTGTAGTGCATAGTTAAAAATACACCCGTGACGATCTGTAACACTAATACTAGTAGTGCTAATGATCCGAAGAAATACCAAAAATTAAAATTCTTGGGTGTGTAATATTTGGAAAGATGATCTTCCCAAAATCCGATGATGGGTAATCTATCGTCGATCCATCCTATGATACCACCTGACTGCTTACTCATTTATGCCGCTCCCTGTTCTTCATCCAACTCACCGATCAGCAAAACATTGTCACTGAGATACTTATATGGAGGCACCTCAAGATTATTATTTGCAGGTACATTTTTATAAACACGTCCTGAAATATCAAATAATGAACCATGACAAGGACAGTAAAAACCACCCTTCCAATCTGCTCCAAGATCCGCTGGCGCAAGTTCTGGTCTAAACGTAGGTGAGCACCCCAGATGGGTGCAAATACCAACTAGCACAAGAACTTCTGGCTTGAGTGAACGGTTTGAATTACGAGCAAATGCAGGTTGCATTTCTAATGCATCTGAACTGGGATCACGCAATTTAGCCTCGACTTCATCTAAAGCCGAGAGCATTTCATCTGATCTGCGCACGATCCAGACTGGCTTTCTGCGCCACTCGACCTGAATTTTTTGACCCACTTCTAGTTTACTGATGTCTACTTCTACCGGAGCTCCGGCAGCCAGCGCTTTTGCGCTAGGACTCATAGTGGAAACAAATGGAACAAGGGCTGCTGCGCCACCTGCTGCTCCGACCACACTAGCACTGACTGTCAACATTTTACGTCGTTCAGTGTCTATTTCGTGCTCCGACATGTATAACTCCTTAATAATTAGATACTAGTATCGACAACGACGCTTTTTGGGGTTTTCGCGCCACTTTAATACTTGTCCTTCTGAAAGTGGGCGCTAGGATCGCTTATGTGATAAAAAACGTCAAGATGAAACAGCATTGGATATCTCTTATGGCTACTGTTTATACAGGGTTATCTATATCAAAAAAGCAGTGTTGTAGATTAAAAACCCGCGCTAGGTGGGTGGCTAAAGCCTGAACACCATATCTTTCTGTTGCGTGATGTCCTGCTGAAATAAAATGAATACCACTTTCACGCGCAATATGTACTGTTTGTTCAGATATTTCACCACTGATATATACATCAGCTTGTGCGTGAATCGCGTCATAGATCATGTGTTGTGCCGCCCCAGTACACCAGGCGACACGTTGCACTTGGGGTGAGCCTCCCGCGATATGCAAAGGTATACGTTGAAACTGCTCTTCACAGCGCTTCAGAAGTGCTGCAATAGACACGGGCTCTGCTAGGCTGATCACGTTACCTATCGAATTTTTTACTCGCTTCTGTAGTGGCTCTGGGTCTTCTAAGCCCAGCCGCAATCCTAATTGAATGTTATTCCCTACCTCTAGGTGGGCATCAAGTGGCAGATGATAGGCTAATAAACTGATGTCATTTTCTAATAGCTTTTTCAGACGATTTTTTTTAATCCCTGTAATAGCACTGGCCTCACCTTTCCAAAAATAACCATGATGCACTAACAAACAATCCGCACCCCATTGAACAGCCGCTTCAATGGATTCTAGATTGGCAGTCACAGCGGTGGCGATCTTATTTACCTGTGGGCGTCCCTCAACTTGCAAGCCGTTGGGACAATAATCCTTGAATTCTCGGATTTTTAAGTAATTATCCGCGTAGTTCACAAGTTCGTATAATGTTGTCATAGTGTTAGGTAAGCTCTCAAATATCAGCAGGATGGAATTAAAATATCACACTCTAATGTTACCTTGGTACTCATAGCATGCGCGCGCACACTTACAGCAAGCACGCACTGACAGCGCTACTGCATCTTGCTTGGCTGGTGCTACTTTGCCTACCTCTATCATTTGCACTATCAGCTGTACCCATGTGTGAATGTGTGGGGTGTACTTAGTATGTTCTCCTACACGCCTGTGAAATTTCTTGCTCAATCGATTGGGGTGGGTCTATTAGCAGCTCTGTTATTAGTCATACTATCGCCTCAAGGGTCATCCCTGTTCAAAGGCTTGACCTCAATAGACTCCGGTGACAACGGGCCTTATTCATACTCTACTGCCGTCACTCGTGCCTCACCCGCAGTGGTTAACATTTACACAAAGAAACAAATTCGAGGCACACGACGTCTTTCCAGAAGCCATCCTCAGCTAGATCGTCTACTACAGAATATTTATGGACAACCTCATGATCGAACTGTCACCAGCCTAGGTTCTGGGGTTATTGTGACACCTGATGGACACATATTAACCAACCATCATGTGATTGAGAATGCGCAAGAAATTGAAATTTCAACCAATGATGGGCGTCAATTCCAAGCATTTGTGGTGGGTGTGGATCCCGATACCGATCTGGCTGTACTAAAGATTAATGCTGATAATCTACTGAGCATTTCATTGGGTAACTCGAACACGCTGAGAATAGGTGATGTGGTTTTGGCTATTGGTAATCCCTACGGGCTGGGTCAAACCGTATCCCAAGGTATTATTAGTGCCACGGGACGCAATCAACTTGGAATCAATGTATTCGAAAATTATATTCAAACCGATGCCTCGATTCATCCCGGCAATTCTGGTGGTGCCCTAATCAACGCACGTGGTGAACTGATTGGGATCAACACCATCACCTCGTTGGACAGTGGAAGTTCAATTGGAATTGGTTTTGCTATTCCCAGCCTGCTGGCCCAAGAAATGATGTCGGATATGATTACCCATGGACGTGTATTACGTGGCTGGATGGGTGTGCGCGTTCAGAGCATCACCCCGCAGCTATCACAATCTTTTTCACTTGGGGTATCTAAAGGCGTGATTATCACCAATGTCATTCGCAATAGTCCGGCCCATCTAGCAGGATTAACATTGGGTGATGTCATCACCCACATCAATAATGAATCAGTTTTCCATGAACGCCAAATCCTTAATCAAGTGATTGCCTATCGACCGGGTGAAACCATCACTTTGCAGGGACTGCGACGTGCACAGGAGGTCGAGTGGGAGATTACAGTTGGTCAGCGTCCGATTTATGGAACGTCTTATTAGCCCTAAACATGATTAAGTCTCAACGCCGAGATCAGTAACAGCAACTGACAACCCACGCAGGTAACTTAGTGTGCTTAACCTAATGCCTCAGTCAATGCACTCACAAATGCTTGGTTTTCTGTTTCTGTGCCCACGGTCACTCTCAAACAATCTGCCAATCCTGGCTGATGACTGACGTTTTTAATCAGAATTTTAGACGCTAACAACTTGTCAAATATCTCGTTTGCACTGTTGTTAAATACTTTGAACAATAAGAAATTTGCTTCACTAGGATAAACATGCACATTTGGAATAGCAGCGAGCGTATCAGCTAGTATAGTCCTTGATTTACATAGCGTTGCTGCTTGCTGCGCAAGTACACTGTAATTATCAAGCGCAAATTGCATGGTTAACTGTGTGAGCAGATTAATATTATACGGCAAGCGCAATTTATTCAGTTCCATAATGAGTTCGGCATGCCCCGCTAACCAACCAAATCTCAAACCAGCCAAACCTAATTTTGAAGCAGTACGTAACAGTAAAACGTGAGGATACTGTTTTAAATCATCCACAAAACTGTCACTGGCAAATGGACCATAAGCCTCATCGATGACGACTATTCCTTGACTCGTTTGAATGATTTTTTCCACATCAGCACGTGACCATAAATTACCAGTGGGATTATTTGGATAAGCTAAAAAGAGTAATGCTGGATCATGCTGTTCTATTGCCGCCAGCATCATTGCAAGATCTAGCTCATGGTTTTCATCCAAAGCAATGCTATGACATGGTACGCCCAACATCTCTGAAATAATTTGGTACATAGAAAAACTGGGAGACACCGTAAGCACACTAGCATGCGGGCGCGCGATGGCTAATACCAATAGTTGGATCAGTTCATCGGATCCGTTACCCAACAAAAATTGTATGTTTTTATGTGTTGGTCCAAATTGATGTTGGAGACTATTTTTTAGAAGTTCAGGATCTGGATCAGGATAACGATTAATTGCGGCATGACTCAAATAATCACACCATTGTTGATTAAGTTGATCAGACCACTGGTAAGGATTTTCCATAGCATCTAGTTTTACAAAACCGTCTGATGATGCGACTTTGTAAGCACTTAAAGACTGTAATTCTGGTCTTAAACGTTGGAGGATTTTATCATTCATAATTAATCAACTAGCCACAC
>CBFHSW010000103.1:0-46650 GCA_965658595.1 Gammaproteobacteria bacterium
CGTGAACTGCTCGGTAAATCCTAGAGTCAATCCGTAAGCCTGAGCAATAAATAACGCTGCTACACACTCATATAGAGCGGTTCCATCCATGTTAATAGTTGCACCCAAAGGTAATACGAAACTAGACGTTCGATTAGACACCCCTGCACGCTCTTGTATGCAATCTAAAGTCACAGGCAACGTAGCAGATGATGAACTGGTTGAGAATGCTGTAAGCATGGCTGGTGACATGGCTTTGATATGTTTAGTCGGCTGCACGCGAGCCAACGTTTTAAGCAATATCGGCATGACAACGAAACTATGTATTAATAGTGCTCCTAACACCACGAAGAAGAATTTAGCCAGAGGAATAAACACCTCTAAACCTGATATTGCAACCACTTTTGCCACTAGTGCAAATACGCCAATAGGGGCGAAGCGCATGATGAGATTAGTAATATCAAGCATCACTTGAAAAGTGGCTTCAAAAAATCCTTTCAGAGATTTTTGACCTTCACTATGTGCGCGCGCGAGAAAATAACCAAATAATAAACTAAAGAAAATTAGTCCTAACATCTGTCCATGCGCAGCTGCATGAATAATATTAGTGGGTATCATTCTTAAAAAAATATCTGACAAACTGGCAGCACTTGCGGTGCCGACTTGAGCGGTCACTGCTGCAGTATCTGCATGCAACCCTAATACATCTTTAGCGGGCGTTTGATCGATCAAGCCAGGCTGAAATAAAGACACCATCATAAGACCAATCAATATGGCGATAGTACTGGTACCTACATAGTAGAAAAAAGTCTTACTACCCATCCGAGCAAAAGACCCATCATTTTGTATGCTACTGATACCAACGATAATGGAAGATACTATCAAGGGCACTATAATCATCTTCAAAGCATTCAGAAATAGGCTACCGAAGAATTGGTATACAGAGAGCAAGTCAATGCCGAGAGTAGCAGACAGCTGTGTAGTAAAGGAGCCTATGATAACTGCAAAAGCCAACGCGATTAAAATTTGCCAATGTAGCTTCATACGTAACGCCCTCATTTAAAGTGATGAGTCTAGAATTTTCGCAGCGTCATATATGTGGCTGGGATGCTGTTGTAACCCACTAGGCACAGGCAATATCTAAACTCATAAGTTATCAGTAAACATATTCACTTGCTTAGTTTCACGCAATGCCTTGAGCATAGAATTCATCTCACGACGACCATATTGGCCCTGCAAAGTAATCCATTGTGAAGCCGTCAGCGTTACCTCTGCATTCGGCATTTCTACACTATTAAGTTTGATAACAACATATTCACGCCCAACCATAGTCCCAGCGTAGGAAGCTTGATTTGATGCTGCACCCTTGAGGGTGAATACATATTTGAGAATGTCTTGATCTGGAATCTGACTGTTTCGCTGTGCGGATGTCACTGGAATAATATCAGCACCATTGGCCGCTTGTATCATAGACAGTTCAGCAGCTTTCAACTTAGCAACTAGGGCTTTACCCATATTTTCTGCTTCTTGGGTGGCCAAGCGACTGGCTAATATAGCTTTAATTTGCGAGCTCACGGCTGCTAGGCTTTGAACTTGTTGCGGCTCATGCTCAGCAACACGTATTACCGCAACATAGCCTTCATCAATTTCAATCAGATCACTATTATACCCATTCTTCAGAACCTCTTCAGAGAATGCTAGTGCTCGCACCTTAGGATATTGTGCAATGCCTTCGCTACTATTGTTTTGCACCCAGTCAGTGGATTGTATTTTCAGCTCTAATGCTTCTGCGGCTTTGTCTAAGTTATCTGGAAACTCATAACTGAGTTCCTGCAATAGTTCTGCTCTGCGAACAAACTCAGTTTGTGCTAATTGGGAACGCATTTCAGAATTTATTTGTGTCTTCACTTCGGCAAAACTTTTTTGCTGTGGCTTAACAATTTCACCTAGCTTGATAATCTGCACACCTAACTTAGTCCGAATTGGATCGCTGGTATCGCCACTACTCATATTGAATAGTTTAGTAATGAACTCAGGGTTATCTATATCTGTACGACTGAGTAAGCCTAATGCCCCATTATTTTTATCAGCAAAGTTATCTTCAGATAAGGTGCTGGCAACCAGACCAAAGTCTTCTCCATCATTTAAACGCTGAACAGCTCGCTGAGCTTTATCAAATGCTTGTTCAATTTGTAACTCAGTTGCTTGTTCATCCAACTTAAAAAGTAAATGGCTAGCATGACGAAGTTCTTGGGAGCGGTAACGTTGTGGTTCGTTGTCATATTCGTCTTGAAGTTCTTGCTCACTAATTTCAAACCCATCAGCTAGGGTTTGTTGCTGTATAGCAAGATATTCCAGCTTAACTCTAGCGGGACTGCTAAATTGTGATTGGTTTGTTTGATAATAATCTTCGATGGCTTGATCTGACACCGTGACTTGGTCATCAGCAATGCTTACTCGAAAGTAATCATAGGTTCTTTTTTGTTCTTGCAAAGCTGCAAAATTGAGTTTTTCTTCGCCGGGCAAGAAGGCAGAATAGACAACACTGCCGCGATATTGATTGATAGCTTCTTCACGACGTAGTGAATTCTCAAATTCTACTGCATTTCTTCTTTGAGTCGCCAGAGCGCGTTGGTAAGTCTCATTATCAAACTGACCGTCGATCTGGAACTGTGGGATAGTTTGTAAGCGTTGATAAATCCTATTATCACTAACTCGGTAGCCTTGCTCGTCAATCTCCTGAGATAATAATTTATCTTGGATGATTTGATTAAGTACTAAAATTTTAAGATCTGCATCTTCTTCACCAAAGAAATCGTCAGCTTGCTCTCCAAGTAAGTCTCTCAAATAGCGACGCTGTTGTTTTAATCGCGCATCATATTCTTGCACGCTAACTTCATAGCCTTCAATGTCAGCAACAATAACTTGATTACCACCCGTGAAATATTCTTGAATTCCCCAAAAGGCAAACGGGATGATAATTAAAGTAACGATTATGTAAGCAAAGATTCCTGTTGCTCTTTCGCGTATTTGCATCAACATATGTATTTTCTCAGAAATTATTTAGCTATAAAGATGTTGAGTATACAAGAAAGGGGAAGATGATATCTTCCCCTGTGTCTAAATAAATGGCGGAGTGGACGGGACTCGAACCCGCGACCCCCGGCGTGACAGGCCGGTATTCTAACCAGCTGAACTACCACTCCGTGCTGGATCTCTTACTACTATTATATTTTGGTGGGTGCTGAGGGGATCGAACCCCCGACCCTCGCCTTGTAAGGGCGATGCTCTACCAGCTGAGCTAAGCACCCATGCATTGAAGGCGCGCTAGTTTACGGCATCTTTTAAGGCTTTACCAGCTTTAAAACTCGGTGCGTTTGAAGCTTTAATTGTCATAGCTTCACCAGTGCGTGGATTGCGACCAGTACGTGCCTCTCTATGTCTCACTAAGAAGGTACCAAAGCCAGCGATAGCAACTTGGTCCCCATCTTTAAGTGTATTTGTTATTGATGAAATAACTGCATCAACAACTTTACCAGCAGACGCTTTTGACAGGTCTGCAGAACTTGCAACTGCTTCTATTAATTCTGATTTATTCATTTGTTGTTATCCCTGATAGCTATTGTAGTTGATTTAAGGTTATCAGCATTAAGGACATGAAACACGATTCAATGATGCAATTTTATTTGTATTATTTTGATAACACCATTGCAATAATCGAGTACAGTCGAACATAGACAAATCGATAATGCGAGTGAATATTTATATCAGCTTGCAACAAATAAAGCCATCAAAAAACGTTAATTAATGGTGATGGACTGACTCTTTTTTGCCTTTTTGGGAAAGAATCTTCTTTTTCAAGGCACTAATATCTTCACCATCCTCATTCGCTGTTGGCATTTCTTTGAGTGCTATCTCTAGCACTTCGTCTATCCAACGAACACAACGAATCTCCATTTGACCGCGAACATTTTCTGGAATCTCAGCCAGATCCTTTTCATTTTCTTGAGGAATAATGACCGTTTTGATGCCGCCTCTGTGGGCCGCTAGCAGCTTTTCTTTAAGACCACCGATAGGAAGCACTTCACCACGTAAAGTAATCTCACCTGTCATCGCCACATCCGCTCTGACGGGAATACCAGACAATGAAGAAGCTAAGGCAGTCGTCATACCAATACCAGCACTTGGGCCATCTTTCGGCACCGCACCCTCAGGCACGTGAATATGAATATCCACTTTTTCATAAAACTCAGGACTCACACCAAGCTTATTCGCACGACTTCTGACCACTGTCTGCGCAACTTGAATAGATTCCTTCATAACGTCAGCTAAGTTACCCGTTGGTGTTAAACGGCCTTTACCGTGCACTAATTCAGCTTCTATCGTGAGTAATTCACCACCCACCTCAGTCCACGCTAAGCCTGTGACTTGACCTACTTGATCACTTTCTTCTGCTAGGCCATAACGGAATTTCCTGACTCCTAGGTATTCTGCAAGATTATCCTCAGTCACAGCAATACTCTTTTGAGTGTCTCCCAATACTAGAGATTTCACCACTTTACGACACACCTTTGAGACTTCACGCTCTAGATTACGCACGCCTGCTTCGCGCGTGTAGTAACGCACGATGTCGCGTACTGCATCATGGTTGATAGAAATTTCTTTATCTTTCAAACCATTTGATTTTATTTGCTTTGGAATTAAGTAATTAACCGCAATATTAATTTTCTCATCTTCGGTATAGCCGGGAATACGAATGACTTCCATACGATCCAATAATGGCCCAGGGATGTTCATACTGTTGGAAGTGGCCACGAACATGATGTCAGATAGATCAAAGTCAACTTCCAGATAGTGATCTGCAAAAGTATTGTTTTGCTCAGGATCTAATACTTCCAACATAGCTGAAGCAGGGTCACCACGAAAATCCATGGCCATCTTATCTATCTCATCGAGAAGAAATAGTGGGTTGCGCACTCCTACCTTGGATAGGTTTTGAACAATTTTACCTGGCATTGAGCCTATGTATGTGCGGCGATGACCACGTATTTCAGCTTCATCACGCACACCACCCAATGACATGCGAGTGAATTTACGCCCTGTGGCTCGTGCAATTGATTTGCCCAGTGAGGTTTTACCTACACCCGGTGGTCCTACTAAACACAAGATAGGTCCTTTAAGCTTTTTGACTCGCTGTTGTACTGCGAGGTATTCCAAAATTCTTTCCTTAACTTTATCCAGACCATAATGATCTTGGTTGAGGACTTTTTCTGCATGGTCAAGCTTACGGTTAATCTTGCTACGCTTCTTCCAAGGAGCACCCACTAACCAGTCTATGTAGTTTCGCACAACAGTCGCTTCGGCTGACATAGGCGACATCATCTTCAATTTATTGAGTTCAGAATTAGCCTTTTCATTTGCCTCTTCGGTCATGCCAGCTTGCTCAATCTTCTGAGTAAGTTCTTCAATTTCATTAGGTGCGTCTTCCATCTCACCTAGTTCTTTTTGAATCGCTTTCATCTGTTCATTTAGATAGTACTCGCGCTGACTTTTTTCCATTTGTTGTTTAACACGACCACGAATCCTTTTCTCCATTTGTAACACATCTAATTCAGCTTCGATTAGATTGATCAAATGCTCAAGCCTTTGTTGTACTGAGATAATCTCCAGCACGGCTTGTTTTTCTTCCAATTTAAGGGCCATATGTGCCGCGATCGTATCAGACAAGCGATCTGCTTCGTCTATCCCAGAGAGTGAAGTGAGTACTTCGGGTGGGACCTTCTTATTTAATTTAACGTATTGCTCGAACAGACCAATAATTGAACGAGAAAGAACTTCTGTTTGTTTCTCATCTTCAGCGGGAACATCATCCAGACTAGAAATGGTTGCCGTGAAATGAACGTCAGCATCAGTGAACTCTGTAACGGCAACTCGCTCTGCACCCTCTACTAAAACCTTAATTGTTCCGTCAGGAAGTTTCAGCAACTGTAGTATGGTCGATAAAGTACCGATACTGTAAAAATCATCAACAGACGGATTATCAATCTCTGCACTCTTTTGCGCGACTAATAATATTTGCTTGTTATTAGCCATAGCCGCATCTAATGCTTGGATGGATTTTTCGCGTCCCACAAATAGTGGAATCACCATATTTGGATAGACCACCACATCACGTAGTGGCAATACAGGAACAGTCATCAAGTTATCTGATTCGTTATTAGAACCTGCATCTGTCGGATTGCTTTGTTCAGTCATGATGACTCCTTTGAGTCTTAATTCTGTGGGTTTAGGTATATCATTAAGTGATTATATAGGGATGTACCCCAGTGATTTCAAGAGGCAGAGTGTATACAAGTGCTAACTGTGCAGAGAATTGTGATGAAATGCCTGAAATAGCATAGAAAGTGAACAGGATTAGGCTATGTAGCTTATACATAACCTAATCATATGATTTACTCGATGTGATAAATATGGGTGGAAAGGACTAGAAAAAGGATTTCAGCGTCGCTATGAAATATCTTCTTCAGCGGTTTTATCGAATTCATTACCCTCGTATATTAGATATGGCTCTGAATCACCTTTAATAACGGTCTCATCAACGACGACCTTGCTCACACCTTCTGTCGATGGAAGTTCATACATGGTGTCTAAGAGTACGTTCTCCAAGATAGTTCTGAGTCCACGCGCACCGGTTTTACGCTCCATTGCTTTTAATGCAACAGCTGAGAGTGCATTGGGACGGAATTCTATTTCTGCATTCTCCATCTCAAACAAACGTTTATATTGTTTGGTAAGTGCATTCTTAGGCTCTGTAAGTATTCTTATCAACGCGTCTTCACTGAGTTCCTCCAGAGTAGCTACCACCGGCAGTCTGCCGACAAACTCAGGGATTAATCCATAACGGATTAGATCTTCAGGTTCAATATTTTTGAGCACTTCACCGAAAGCGATATTTTTATTTCTTACCCTCACTTCAGCTGAAAAACCAATACCTGTTTTTTCGGTACGATCTAGAATAACTTTATCGAGACCGGCAAAAGCGCCTCCACAGATGAACAAAATGTTACTGGTATCTACCTGTAAAAATTCTTGTTGAGGATGCTTGCGACCGCCTTGAGGAGGTACTGAGGCAACAGTGCCTTCTATCAGTTTCAATAACGCTTGTTGAACGCCTTCACCTGATACATCTCTGGTGATGGATGGATTGTCTGATTTGCGTGAAATCTTGTCGATCTCATCTATGTAAACAATACCTGTTTGTGCTTTTTCTACGTCATAATCACATTTTTGCAGCAGCTTTTGGATAATGTTCTCAACATCCTCCCCGACGTAACCTGCCTCAGTAAGCGTTGTTGCATCGGCAATTGTGAATGGCACGTTTAAAAGTCGTGCTAATGTTTCTGCTAGTAATGTTTTACCTGAACCTGTTGGCCCGACCAATAGAATATTACTCTTGGCCAACTCCACACCTTGATTAGATGATTGGCTAGCCTCTAAACGCTTATAGTGGTTATAAACAGCCACTGACAAGACTTTTTTTGCACCTTCTTGACCAATGACGTATTCGTCAAGGATGTCATTAATCTCTCTTGGCTTTGGCAGTTTACTAGTGCCAGCAGGTGATTGATCCTGCATTTCTTCGCGAATGATGTCATTACACAACTCAACACATTCGTCACATATGAATACTGATGGTCCTGCAATTAACTTGCGCACTTCATGTTGGCTTTTTCCACAGAAAGAGCAATACAGTAATTTGTTGGACTCTGAGTCTTTTTTAGAATCGTCATCACTCATTTGTAGTTCCTATAATGTTTCGCTTCAGCGAATCTTGTTAAAAGCATTTTATAGCTGACCTATGACGTGATCATGCAACGTGATTAATCAATATGGAGCATTCTAGGGCGAAATGCACTGTGGTGGAAGTGCATGACACATGGACAAATCCACTCATTTGATAAATATATATTAAAAACAGTTACTTACAATGACTATGCGTCTTTAGTGTTTTCTGCATCTCTGGAAGTAAGCACCTTATCAATCAATCCATAAGCCTGCGCTTCTTTACTATCCATGAAATTATCACGCTCAGTATCCTTACCTATAGTCTCCATGCTTTGCCCAGTATGATGAGAAAGAACGCGATTAAGCTTTTCACGAATATTAAGTATTTCGCGAGCATGTATATCAAAATCTGATGCTTGGCCTTGGAAACCGCCTAATGGCTGGTGAATCATCATGCGTGAATGAGGCAGCGCGTAGCGTTTGCCTTCAGCTCCGCCCGCGAGTAATACTGCCCCCATACTGGCCGCTTGGCCGACGCATAGGGTACTGATATCGGGCTTAGCGAATTGCATGGTGTCATAAATTGCCATTCCTGCTGTGACCGAACCACCCGGGGAGTTGATGTAGATAGAGATATCTTTATCAGGATTTTCTGATTCTAAGAATAAAATCTGCGCCACAATAAGGTTAGCCATATGGTCTTCCACAGGACCTACAATAAAGATTACTCTCTCCTTGAGCAAACGTGAATAAATGTCGTAGGCGCGTTCGCCACGTGCTGACTGCTCAACCACCATGGGGACTAAATTCATCATAGGTGTATTTTGCTCAAAATCTTTCATAGTGGTTACCTCATTGGTTGTAAGTATGGATAGTACCGTCTTCAGTCACTGTCGTCACCGATCTATACTTTACAGATATTGTTAGAACTGTCTCATTGAATTGGTTCGATAGAAACGCACTCATTGCTATGGATGCTTTTAAACCATCAAACTTACCGCTCAATATGACTTAACAGAACCTTAATTAACTATATCGATAGTGTCCATAAGGATATGTTCTATGTTCCTCTATCTATGCTTTTTGGTGTCTACCGTTTAGTTAGAGATTTTTAGTGATTTCATCGAAGCTGATCTTATTCTCAGTGACCTTAACTTTGTCGATAATAGAATCTACCACTTGTTCTTCCATTACCAAAGACTCGACCTGAGCACGTGCTTGATTGTTGGTGGTGTAATAATTAATCACTTCTTGAGCATCTGGATATTGTCTAGCTAAATCCTGAATGTGTGCATTGACACGCTCTGGATTCACCTGCAATTTATGCTCACGTACGATCTGACCGACGATCAATCCCAACTTCACTCGCTGTTTAGCTTCATCCATAAATAGATCATCGCCTAATTCTTCTGCCCCTTCCATCTGATAGCTCTTTTGGGCTTGCTCACGTAATGAAGATATTTCATTACTAATCATAGACTGCGGTAACTCTAATTCATGATTTTCCAATAATAACTTCATTACAACTTGTTTAGCTTGTGATGAAGTTTGCTTTTTGGCTTCCATTTCCAGTGAATTACGAATCTCTATACGTAGGGTTTCAAGTGTGCCATCTATACCTAGGCTGGTGAGAAATTCGTCATTGATCTCAGGTAACTCACCTTGCTCTAATTTTTTAACTTTGGCATCAAATTCTGTTTCTTTTCCTGCCAGTGCTTGGTTGTTATAGTCTTCAGGGAATGTCACCGCAAAAGTTTTCTCCTCACCCACTTTCATGCCAAACAATGGATCTTCAAAACCTGCGATCATATTACTTTCACCCAGCACCATGGCAAAGTCCTCTGCTTTACCACCCTCGAATTCTTCCCCCTCAAGACGACCTGTGAAATCAATAGTAATTCTATTTCCTTTCTCCGCGGCACCGTCACAGTCTAACCAATTCATACGCTGTTTTTGAATACGCTCTTGTGCATCATCTACATTTTTATCTTCGACTTCAGCCACATCTAAGCTGACTTCCAGACTAGTAAAATCAGCCAAATCAAATTCTGGATAAATATCTAAGGTAGCAACGAATACTATGTCTTCACCTGGCTGCGCTTCTTGTGGCTCAATAGTAGGACTGGTGACCGGATTAAGTTTTTCTTGGACTATGGCTTCTTGATAACTGTTTTGCATCTCTTGAACCAGCACTTCTTGATGCACCTGAGCGCCATGACGCTGCTTGACGATATTAAGTGGTACTTTGCCTGGACGAAACCCATCGACCTTCACACTTCCCTTGAGAGAATTAAGACGATTGTTAACTTCAGACTGAATTTTATCATTAGGGATGGTGATAGTGAGTTTTCGACCCAATGAACTTATTTCTTCAAGCGATACTTGCATGCTGTATTCCTATTTATCGAAAAACAATTATTTTTTAAATTCTATTTGCTGGTGTTTTATAGACAGATATTCTCATACTGACTCTGTTTGAGAGTACTGTCTGAAAGTTATCTCTACAGTTTTCTCTAGTTTCTGATCTTCGTCACAGTATTTTGACGATATAATCTTTAGAGTTGTTTGATTGACCACCGTTCATGATGAGTGTCATGGGTATCTGTCTTTGGCCACCATAAGGGTGGTGCGAAAGGAGAGACTCGAACTCTCACGCCTTGCGGCACTGGAACCTAAATCCAGCGCGTCTACCAATTCCGCCACTTTCGCATTGTCGCTATTATAAACCCATAAACCGCACCATCTGTTCATGTTCACAGATACCACTAGGCGGCTGAGATGTATTCATCGACCCAGATGGTTTTATTACGAGATTGCGAAATATACACATCAAGGCAGCCAAGCACAATAATGAATCCCAGTGGTTTGGGGTATTTTGTAGGGATTACTGAGTTTTAATCTCATTCCAGCTAGCATTCAGACCATCTGATCAAGCCTCACTCAATTAACTGACTTAATCGCGGTATTTCAGCATTGCTTGCAAAAATCATGAGATTGGCACGATATGTAACAAGGATAATGAGTGATCGAACCTATGATGAGCTTATCAGATAGATATAACGAGAGAAAAGTAATGACAAGCAGAGTAAAGATAAGACTGGGGTGGATGATGGGACTCGAACCCACGACGACTGGAATCACAATCCAGGGCTCTACCAACTGAGCTACACCCACCATGATATTTGAGCTATTTTATCCTCATACGAGCACAATAGTCAGCTTAGTTAGCTGGCGCGCCCGGCAGGACTCGAACCTGCAACCCCCGGCTTAGAAGGCCGATGCTCTATCCAGTTGAGCTACGGGCGCAGTTCGCTGAGTTGCGTGCTTAATGCTGTATTACATGTTAGACAACCCAGCTAACAAGTCAAACAGAGAGATCGTTGGGAGCGATCTTAAGGCTGTAAGTATTGATAAAGTGGTCGGGGCAGAGGGATTCGAACCCCCGACCCTCTGCTCCCAAAGCAGATGCGCTACCAGACTGCGCTATGCCCCGATCTCTATCAAAACCTGCGAACCGCCATATATGCGACTCGGAGCGGAAGAATACGCGTTCTTGGGTGTAATCGTCAACCAGATATCGTTATCTTAAGTACCCAATGCAGGCATCTTTCGTCATTCCACGTGATTCTTTATGATATGGGCTCTTTTTAATAACGAATAGGCACTCCATGAGATCAATAAATAAACACTTCGTCTTATTGTGCTTGTTCCTAGCCATGTTGGGGACTAGAGCTATGAGCGATACACATCCAAAAGTACAATTTGATACGAATAAAGGCACTGTAGTCATTGAGTTAAATCAGGAAAAAGCACCAGTGACGGTTAAAAACTTTCTCAGCTATGTAGAGAGTGGTTTTTATGATGGCGTCATTTTTCATCGTGTTATTCCTGACTTCATGATTCAGGGCGGTGGTTTTACACCAGATATGCAACAGAAATCGACTCAAGCTAACATTGAGAACGAAGCCAACAATGGTCTCAAAAACGTCAAAGGCAGTATCGCCATGGCGCGCACATCAGCACCACACTCTGCTTCTTCACAGTTTTTCATCAACGCAAAAGACAATACTTTTTTAGACTTTAGTAGCGAGACACCTCAAGGCTGGGGCTATGCTGTATTCGGTCAAGTGGTTGAAGGTATTGAGGTAGTAGAAGCGATTGAGAACGTGACTACCGGCATCGTTGGCCCTTATTCAGATGTACCTAAGGAAGCCGTAATCATAGAAAAAGCAACTCTTTTGAGCGAATAACTGGTTGTCAACAATTACACGTTGATTACAGTTAAAGATGTGAAATTTAATGAGTGAGTATGGCTGTGAAAGGCGATACTCGCCCATTCGTCATTACTATTCCTGATACATGCAACTGCGATTATGCACTGATAAAGTCTAGCTACAGAGTGCGATTAGGCCAGTAAAGCGTTCATCTCAGCTTCCGTAAAACCTGCTTGAGTTCGTGCATCAATATGGAGTGGGCCTTTGGCCGTGCCTACATTATAGTCCGTCAATAACCTTATAAAAGTCGCTTCAGGATCCAGCTGAGCTTGTTCACAAGCATACCTAAACCAGCGCGTTCCAATCTCCACATGACCGACCTCTTCCGATAAGATAATTTTCAAAATTTCTACTGTGGGCAGATCACCCGCCGACTGTAGACGCTCGATCATACCCGGTGTGACATCCAGACCTCGTGCTTCTAACACTCTCGGGACTAAAGCCATGCGTTCAACCACATTGTGTTGAGTTTTAACTGCCATCTCCCAAAGACCATTATGAGCTCTCAGATCACCGTAACTAGCTCCCAGTGCCTGCAATCGATCAGACAACAATGTGAAATGTTTAGATTCTTCACAAGCGACTTGCATCCAGTCCAAGTAATATTGCTGAGGCATAGATTGAAAACGATAGACAGCGTCTAAGGCAAGATTAATCGCATTAAACTCAATATGACACACCGCATGAATCAAGGCTAACCGTCCCTCTTCACTGGTGAGCTTGCGTCTGGCGACTTGGCTGGGATGCACCAACTCAGGCTTGAGAGGACGACCTGGTATGGGAATCTCATCGACTGATGAGGATTGCGCCATATTCACTTTGCCTGCCAATAGACGTTCACGGATACTCAACGCTAAGGCAATCTTCTTCTGAGGATCATCTTCCAGTATGGCAAGGTGGACTTGGGGGAAAAACACTCAGGGTACTTTTGACGACATTAGAGCTTAATCGCAATAACGAGGTCCATTACATTTGTGCCGGTAGGCCCAGTTGTAACAAGATCACCACTACGCATCAGAAACTCACCAACATTCGCTGTTTCAATATATTCTGTGATATCACAACCTTGTTCTGCGCCCTTTGCCACTGAGCTAGCATCAACAACACCACCAGCATCAGGCGTAGGTCCATCCGTACCATCCGTACCTGCGGCCAGTAAAACGATATTTTCACAGCCAATTAATTGGGTGGCGGCCACCGCGGCAAAATGTTGATTGCGTCCACCCCGCCCCGGATTAGATGGCAAGATGAGAGAAGTTTCTCCCCCCCAAATATGCACACCCTCTTCCGCTGCATGAATCAAATATTCACATAACTCTCTGGCTTTTTCTTCAGCATTACCTTCCATAAATTCAGGATGCAACACTACAGGCAAACCTAATCGTTCCGCAGTGTGAGCAGCAGCATTTTTAGCATCACTCAAGGTAGCTATGACATGAGTCTCTACCTGTTCAAATAATTGTTCATCTGGGGCTGGAGTAAATTCCACACCCTCTAGTATGCTAGCGATGGCATCAGGGAGTTGTAAGCTGCTAATGTCGTCATCTACTGGCGTCAATGGGCCTGATCCAATTACTGCAGGATCATCTCCAGGCACATCTGAAATGCACAATGACACAGTTTCTCGATTATTGATGTAATTGGCTAAGCGACCACCTTTTATGTGTGAGATGGCTCTGCGGATTTGATTCATCTGCGTAATGTCATAACCAATGGATAGCAATACTTTATTTAACTCCGCAAGTTTTTCTAGCGTCATACCTTCTGCTAACACTTCCATTAGACTAGAAGCACCACCAGAAAATAATACGAGAAACTTAGCATCTTGATCAGCTTGCTGAATGTAATTTAATAGCGCCTCCCCTGAAGCGATACTAGCTTCACCTGGAACAGGATGGTCAGACTCCATAGAAAGAACATGTTCATAATCTCGCAGTTCATCTTCTATGTGCTCGTGCTTTGTGATCACTATGCCACTGACGATACGTTTTTTAAGAACAGATAAGGCACCAAGTGCCATTGATGATCCTGCCTTGCCTACTGAGATCATATGATATTCATCTGGCATTGGATTATTAGTGAGGTAATCCGCCACTGCATTGAATCCTTTCACGCGGTTAACACCTGCATCAAAAATTTCTAGCACTTGTTGGCGAGCTTGTTCGATTTGTTCATTATCCATAATGGTTTTCCAAAATCATTTTTATATCGTTATCTGAAAGTACTTAACTGCTATCTGTTTGAGCACGAAATTAGCACCACAGGGCGCGAGAATACAATAATTAACGCACTGATGGCTAGCGAATAGATGTGTTGTCAGCGATGTAGACGAAAGTTCCTTCCTCAACCATCTTGAATAAGTCTATGATGGTTTGATTCGCCATACGTACGCAACCCTTAGAAACAGCTTGTCCCAACAGGCCCTCTTCTTGAGTACCATGCAAGTAAATATAACGCGTGTAGGAATCTATCCCCGGTCCAGAATTATGGCCGGGTTCCAAACCAGTCAACCATAATATTCTTGTCAAGATTAAGTCCTGATAATCATGTTCAGGTTGAAAAATAATCTGGGCTTGCTGTCCACTCGCTTGGCGCGCCTTGAAAATCTCACCGAGTGCTGCACCGTCACCAATTTTTTGCTTAATCGCATGAGCACCTAGAGGTGTTTTATAGCTATCTTGTTGATTGCCAACACCATAACGTGAAGTTGAGACTTCATATTCATTAACGATATGTGTATTTTCTATGACCCACAGCAATTGTCTGGAAACATCCACACACAACCATGGTTGCGTCAGTTGACCAGCATAAGACTCCTCAATTGAGGCTATATCCATGCGCGGATAGCATTACTTAACATCGTTAATAACATCAACACTAGCATAGTCTTCACCAATCTGTGTTTTACTGGCGTCGTTGCGCATCTTCTCTAAAGATTCAAAATAGGCCTCATCCACGCCAGTAATATAATCCCCCGTAAATACTGACGCTTCGAACTGCGTAAGTGCTTTGTTACCTTTTTGCACTGACCAAAATAAATCTTGTAAGTCTTGATAAAATAATTTGTCAGCACCGATCTCTTGACAGATTTCATCAATCTCACGTTCATGGGCGATTAATTCACATGCTGCAGGCATGTCAATTCCGTATACATTTGGATAACGTACCGGGGGCGAAGCCGACGCTAAATAGACTCGCTTAGCACCGGCATCTCTAGCCATCTGAACAATTTCTTTTGAGGTTGTACCTCGCACGATGGAATCATCTACCAATAATACATTTTTGTCTTTATATTCAAGATTGATGGGGTTTAATTTCTGGCGTACAGATTTTTTACGCTGAGTTTGCCCGGGCATAATGAAAGTACGACCAATGTATCTATTCTTGATGAATCCTTCACGATATTTCACACCTAGTATGTGCGCCATCTCTAACGCTGCAGTTCGACTGGTATCAGGTATCGGAATCACCACGTCGATATCATGGTCTGGCCACTGATCTAACATCTTACGTGCCAACGCCAGACCCATTCTCATCCTCGCTTTTTGCACATAGACATCTTCAAGTACTGAGTCGGGACGAGCAAAATAAACGTATTCAAAAATACACGGTGCATAAGTAGCTTGATTAGCACACATTTGGGTATGAACCTGTTTATCGTTATCGATAAATATGGCTTCACCTGGCTTTACATCACGAATTAACTCATAACCAAGCACATCCAGAGCGACACTCTCAGAGGCAACCATATACTGCTTACCTGTGGGGGTATCCTTCACACCATATACTAGAGGTCGAATACCATGTGGATCTCTAAACGCTAATACACCAACACCACATATCATCATGACAGCAGCGTAGGCACCCTTACAACGCTGATGAACTCCTTTTACCGCGTTGAACACATCGCTAGGAGACAGCTCCAAACGTCCAGAGCGGATCAGCTCATGCGCCATTACATTCAACAGTATTTCAGAATCGGAGTTAGTATTAATATGACGGCGATCATCAATATAGAGCTCGCGTTTAAGTTTCTCTGCATTGGTCAGATTACCGTTGTGAGACAAACACAAGCCGTAGGGCGAATTCACATAAAAAGGTTGGGCTTCAGCAGAAGACGATGAGCCAGCCGTTGGATATCTGACATGTGCAATACCCATATCACCCTTGAGTTTCTGCATTTGTTTCTCATGAAATACATCTCGCACTAGGCCGTTACCTTTGCACTGATAGACCCTATCATCACCATAGGTAACAATGCCTGCCGCATCCTGCCCACGATGTTGCAACACTGTTAATCCATCATAGAGTTCTTGATTGAGATCGTGACTACCAACTATGCCAACTATTCCACACATTTTGTTTTTTGCTCAAAGTTACTCTAATTTAATCTGGTTTAATTTAGATTTATGATTCGGCTATTTACGACTCGGCAGATGGTATTACTGAGGACACATCAACATCCACATTCGATAACTCATCTAATACCCGTGTCGATAATTTTTCAAATGGCACAATCAATCTGGATTGTTGCCATCCATCTGTATGCGCAACACCAGTGAAAGATTCTGACAATACAATTAATACCACCACTACTACACTGGCGCGCAAAAACCCAAAAATAACGCCCAGCATTTTATCTATGCCTTTCAGCATTTCGGTCTGTGTTAGCTGCGCTAATAACCTATTAATCATCGCACCAATAATTAGTACCGCAAGAAAGATCACGATAAAGGCAACCATGCCTCTGATATTAGTGCCATATTCCGTCCCTCCTAATGAGAAACTCGCGCTATCAAGCGCATCCGGGAGTAGTGCTGCAACCTTACTCGCCTGAGTGATTGCCAGTACCAAAGCGCCAATCCATGAGGCGATCGAGACTACTTCACGCACGAAACCTCGCATCAAAGCAAGACCCGTGGAGACAATGAAGATCACCACAATAACAACATCAATCCAAGTGATACCCATCTGCGCAAGACTATCCATGATCATCTAGTTTGTGGCAGAGCTTGGATGACTGACAACAAAGCCACCCTCAATGGATAACTTTTCTCTAAGCGCTGTGTGTAATAACAAGGCTTTGTCTTTGGTCAATTCAGGGCCGACTTTAACGCGGTAATATTGCTTACCTTGTTTCTGGCTGACCTCAATAAAACTATCAAAGCCTGCATCAGCCAGTGTGTCTTTCAATACTATAGCTTTATCTTTTTCAGAGAATGCACCTATCTGCACTACCCAACCTATGAGTTCAGCTTGTTGGTTGCGAGAGGTTATTTGCGGAACAATATTATTGGCTATATCTAGATCATCCGTTAGCATCGAAGATCCAGAGGATGACGGCTTGGGTGATTTTTTGGCCGCCGTGTATTCTGGTGCAGGTGATAGCTCCAGTTTGTCATGCTCATCAGAGAATGTCAGCTTTGGCGCAGGAGGTATTTCCATTTCAATTCTTGTGAGTTCATTTTGTCCAGAACCGTCCAGAACCATAGGAACAAATATGACGGCCAAGGCAAACAATACCATGATGCCGACTATTCTATATTTTAGTTTCACATCCACTATATTGGTTTCGTTGATGATCTCGGACCTATTCTACCTAAACCCAAGCCGAGTTGCTAAACCATTTCTGATTAGGCGCATTCATAGGCGAGCACTTCTGATACTGTAAATATAGAGCCGAACACCAACACTCTGTCTTTCTCAGTAGCTACCGTTAATGCCTGCTGATAAGCTTGTTCAACATGCTCAAATTGGGTGATAGTGTGTTCATAAGTATGAGCTTCAAGCGCCTGTTTTACATGTGAAATATCCATGCTACGCGCAGAATTGACGACTGATATATACCAATCTGTCACGAAAGGATGAATTAATTCAGCAATCCCCTCTACATCTTTATCACTGAGCACCGAAAATACTGCAATTGTGCGATGATCATTAGGGTTTGCGGCTAGATTTCTCGCCAAATTGTTAGCGCTATCATGATTATGCGCCACGTCTAAGATGACTTCACAATGTTTATCTAAACGCTGAAAACGACCATCTAAATCTATCTTCTTTAGTCCCTCACGAATGGCTGTTTCAGGGATGGAGAAGTCTTCTAAAGAGTACAAACCTTTGATGACACCTGCGGCATTTTGCACTTGAATCACTCCTTCCAAATTAGGCATAGGCAAATCTTTCAAATGGTAATCATCACTGATAAAACTCCAGTGCTGATCTGATAATTCAAAGTCAAAGTCCTTGCCAATTTGATAGAGTGAAGCATTTTTGTCAGTGGCTACTTGCTGAATAGACTGAGGAGCATCACTATCACTACAGATTGCAGGCTTACCCGAACGCATAATGCCCGCTTTTTCAAAACCTATCGATTCTCTGTTATCCCCCAGCCATTCTGTGTGATCTAGACCTATGCTCGTTACTAGAGCTAAATCACAATCAATCATATTGGTGGCATCAAGGCGTCCACCTAAACCCACTTCTAATATGGCCACATCTACTTGATGTTGATGGAAAATATCCAGGGCAGCTAGAGTAGCAAACTCAAAAAAGCTCAAGCTAATACCCTCTCTGGCTTGATCAATTCTTGCGAACGAGGCACACAGTTCTTCATCTTGTGCACATTGCAAAGAAATCTTTATTCTTTCGTTATAGCGGAGTATGTGAGGCGAAGTATAAGTGCCCACTTTATAACCAGCGCAATCCAATATGCTACTCAGCATGGCAACTGAGGAACCTTTACCATTAGTACCTGCAACGGTAATAACTTTAAATGGACAATCTAACAGGCCTAAACGGCGTGCGACTGTTTCGATTCGATCCAGACCTAGTTCGATTTCACGTGCATGCAAAGTTGTTTGCCACGCAAGCCAGTCATCAAGAGATTGATAAGACATTGAAGTAGTCAAGCAGAGGGTAGTTTAAGATGATTTCAAAAATGGTTTTTATTACGCAACACGATCTGTCATAAGACTTAGAAGATTATGCAATCTGTCTCGCAAATCTTTACGCTCAATAATCATATCGATAGCACCATGCTCTAATAAAAACTCACTACGCTGAAAACCTTCAGGCAGAGTTTCACGCACTGTCTGTTCAATCACACGTGGGCCAGCAAAGCCGATTAATGCATTCGGCTCTGCTACTTGCACATCACCTAACATAGCGAAACTAGCCGACACTCCACCCATGGTAGGGTCAGTTAATACTGATATATAAGGAATACGCTGATCAGACAGGCGTGTCAGTGCTGCACTAGTTTTTGCCATTTGCATAAGCGACATCAAAGCCTCTTGCATTCTGGCTCCACCACTCGTGGAAAAACAAATAAAAGGTATGTTCTCACCGAGACTCTTTTTAACGCCTTCCAAGAAGCGCTCACCAACCACGGATCCCATCGAACCACCCATGAAGCTGAATTCAAATGCAGCAACAACAACAGGCATATCTTTGACGGTTCCTTTCATCACCACCAAGGCATCTTTCTCACCAGTTGCTTTGGTTGCAGCAGCTAAGCGGTCTTTATATTTCTTAGAGTCTTTAAATTTGAGATAGTCTTTAGGTTCCAGATCTGACCCAATTTCTTCGCTATGTCCATCATCAAGAAAATAATTAATACGGCTTCTAGCCGTGATCCTAAAATGATGCTCACATTTTGGGCACACTTGGAGGTTACGCTCTAATTCAGCGCCGTAAATTACCGCTCCACATTTTGGGCATTTATCCCATAAACCTTCAGGCACTTTGCGCTTAGACGTACTCTCTGTACGAATACGCTTGGGCATTAATTTTTCTAGCCAGCTCATAATTGTTGTCGTGTTTGGATCGAGAACTTAATTATTACCTAATGCGCCCTTGATATCACCTAAAAGTGCGCGAATTTTTGTGCCTGCGTGTGAAATATCATTCTGATTATCAGCAATAATATTCACAATAGCACTTCCAACCACTATTGCATCTGAGCAGTCTGATACTAAAGCCGCTGTTTGAGCATCTTTAATACCAAAACCAACAGCTACTGGAATATCTGTATGACTTCTGATTTCAGCAACTTTATTTGTCACACTGTCTGCGTCAATCTTATTAGCACCTGTGATACCTTTAAATGACACATAATAAAGGAATCCTGAAGCAAGTTTAGTAATTGCCTTGATACGTTCTTCACCTGTTGTTGGTGCTAACAGATAGATGGTATCAATGTCATTAGATTTATATATTGCTGCGATATCGATACTTTCCTCAGGGGGTAAATCGACTGTAATAACTCCATCTATAAAACCGCTTGCGGCCTTTGCAAAAGCATCCACACCGTAGATTTCAATCGGATTTTGATAGCCCATCAATACAACAGGAGTATCAGGGTCATCGTTTCTAAAGGTTTTCACCATTTCAATAATACTAGCCAATGAAGTATCGTGAGCAAGTGCTCGCTCACATGCTTGTTGTATTACAGGACCGTCAGCCATCGGGTCTGAAAATGGCACACCTAATTCAATAATGTCAGTGCCTGACTCAACTAGAGAGTGCATCAACTCTACTGTTTTGTCTGGATGTGGATCACCAGCAGTGATGTAACTCACTAATGCTTTGTGGTTTTGGCTGGCAAGATCGGCAAACACTTGTTTGATACGACTCATATTTCTATTCCTTCAATACGTGCGATGGTATTGATATCTTTATCGCCACGTCCTGACATATTAACCACAATGATTTGTTCTTTATCCATAGTCTTGGCAAGCTTCTCAGCATAGGCAGTCGCATGACTGCTCTCTAACGCAGGAATAATACCTTCAATGCGTGTCATCAAATGGAAACCATCTAATGCTTCTCTGTCAGTGACTGACACGTAATTTACGCGCCCTTCATCTTTTAACCATGCATGTTCTGGCCCAACCCCAGGATAATCTAAGCCAGCAGAAACCGAGTGAGTTTCAATGATTTGACCGCTGTCACTCTCCATTAGGTAAGTTCGGTTGCCATGCAATACACCCGGTGACCCCGCACTTAACGGCGCTGAATGGCGTCCAGTTTCGACACCATCACCACCCGCTTCAACACCATAGATTTTGACATCAGTGTCAGGTAAAAATGGATGGAATAGACCAATGGCATTGGACCCCCCTCCAACACAAGCGACTAATGCATCCGGTAATCTACCTATTTGTTCTAAGCTTTGTTGTCTCGCTTCACGTCCTATTACAGTTTGGAAATCACGCACTAGTAGTGGATATGGATGCGGCCCTGCTACCGTACCGATAATATAAAAAGTATCGTCCACATTGGTCACCCAATCACGCAATGCCTCATTGAGGGCATCTTTAAGTGTTCTGGATCCTGATGTCACTGGTACAACAGTGGCACCCAGTAGTTTCATTCGATAAACATTGGGTGCTTGACGCTGGATATCTTCTGCACCCATGTAAACCACACATTCCAAGCCAAGTCGGGCTGCAATAGTGGCACTGGCTACACCATGTTGACCCGCGCCTGTTTCAGCAATAATGCGGGTTTTACCCATACGTTTAGCTAACAAAGCCTGACCAATGGTGTTATTAATTTTATGAGCACCGGTATGGTTAAGATCTTCACGCTTGAGATAAATTTGGGCTCCACCCCACAGTTCACTCAATCGCTTTGCGTGATAAAGAGGACTAGGTCGGCCAACATAATTAGCCAAGTCATCATGAAATTCACGCTGAAATTCAGCATCATGTTTGCAAGCATCATAGGCCTCCTCAAGATCCTTGAGGGGCGTCATCAATGTCTCGGCGACAAAGCGACCACCGTAAACACCAAAGTGGCCTTTTTCATCTGGCACCACACCAAGTGTTTCTTCTACATGTTTTTGTTTAGCACTCATCTGCAACTCGCACTGAATTAATAAAATTTTTCATTTTCTCACTATCCTTAATGCCTTTAGCCGATTCGATTCCACTGCTTACGTCGACCGCATAGGGTTGTATACTCTGTATCGCTAGTGTCACATTATCCGGACTCAAGCCACCTGCAACTATCACTGGTTTATTGATATTTTTGGGTATATTACCCCAATCGAAGGCTTTTCCAGAACCACCGGGTTGTCCCAGTTCATTACTATCAAGCAAATACGCCTGAGCACTGGAATACTCAGGTATCTCATCGGGTGTTTTTCCACCCATAGCTATGCTTTTTAGATAGGGCTTATTGAAGGAAACACAATAATCTTCTGGTTCTTCACCATGGAATTGTAGTATGTCTAGCTCAACATGCTTTAGAACATTTGTGATTGTACTCGCATCTTGATTCATGAATAACCCTACTCGAGTAATAAATGGCGAGCATACACGACTCAGGCCCTGTGCCTGTTGTACATCAACTGCACGCGGACTATCAGGATGAAATACTAACCCAATAGCATGCACGCCCATTTGAGCTGCCTCCAGCACGTCTTGTTGACGAGTTAGCCCACAAAACTTAATGCGTGTCGTCATCTTCTAGTACTCCAAATCGATTGATTGCATATTTTTCATCATAATCCACTGCCATAAAATATAGCCCCTGCGCCGGCGCTGTAACACCCGCAAGCGCCCTATCCTTCGCCTCTAATACCTCTAAAGCCCAATCTTCGTCATGCTCACGGCGACCAATACTCATCAACACACCCGCTAAATTACGCACCATATGATGCAAAAATCCATTAGCTTTCACATCGATGGTGAGCATGCTTCCCTCACGCGCAACAGTAAGATGATGAATATACCTCACCGGACTGTGAGCCTGACAGGCCAAAGCACGAAAGCTAGTAAAATCATGTTCTCCAACCAAATACTCTGCGCCATCAGACATCCGCTTCTCATCTAAAGGCACACGTTCCCATGTAGCGCGTTGTGCTAGTAATGCGGATCGTACCGGTTCATTATTAATCATATAACGATATGTACGAGCATGCGCAGAAAAACGCGCATGGAAATTCTCATCCACAGGAATAATATTCTTAATTACAATAGTTGCAGGCAAGTTAGAGTTGATACCTAATATCCACGACCTTTTACTTCGTAGTACATTAGTTTCAAAATGCACCACTTGAGCGAGCGCATGAACTCCGGCATCAGTGCGTCCCGCACAGGCAATACCAATTTCGTGGTTAGCTACTTTGCTAATGGCATGCTCTACACACTCTTGCACGGTAGACGCATGGGATTGCCGCTGCCAACCTGAGAATGATGAGCCATCATACTCGATTACTAATGCATACTTCATATCTAAACGTATCCTAACTTTCGCGCCCTATGGTTATGATTATTTTAACGCAACTATACTTACCCTGCTGACTTATGCTTGAAGCAAGAATTAGGTTATCGATATTAAACTATAGACTGTAAAGTGGAGAATCTTCGATATGAACAAATCAACGACTGGTCTGTGATTGCGAATATCTTTTGTCAGAGATTCTTATGAGCTGGCCAGCTGAACTAATAATTGATAAGCCTGATGACGCTGAGCCTCATCACCTCGATTGATGACATCATTTAGAGCCTGCTGGGCTTGCTCAACATCCCCCATTGCGACATAGGCTTTAGCTAAATCTAGTTGAGTAGCACAGTCTTCAATTTCAAAGTCCTCATCTTGATCAAAATCACCATGGGAAGTATTTTGTGATTTGTTTTCAACCTTGAATTTTCTGCTATTTTTAGAATTATTGTTCACGCCTTGCATGAATGCAATCTCATCGTCTGAAGCGGTATTTACTGAACTTTGTTTTTGCTTATCTGAGCGGGAGCCTGATTCAATTTCTTCCGCATAATCCATAGTAGAATTTATTCCTGCATCAAGTTTAATAATGTCAGGATTTGAGTGAAAGGTCGGATGCAGGGGCGCAACACGATATGCGAATCCTTGTAACTTTTTCCACTCAAGACTATCTGCAGGCAAAAGCTGTAATAATTCTTCTGCCAGCGAAACAAAGTCCCCTTGCTGATCATTCAAGCAATATGCCTCTGCTAAAACAAACTTGATACTAGTATTATCAGGGTAAGACCTCAGCATAGCTTGCAAACATGCAATTGCTTTTGCGTGTTGGCCATAGGCGAGATAAATTTCTGCCGTATTGAGTACCTCATTGAATTCTAGCTGCGCCAAACCGTCTTCAGAAATACCGGATTCAGCGTCATTCTGACGTCGTGAAGCAATCTGTGCCATTACCAAATCACGAGCAGTTAATGTACTGTTAGCTGTGGTGAGGACTTGTTGTTCTTGTTGCTGCGAATCAGTGGTTGTGGACTGCGTGGTTTCAGGTGAAACTTCTTGTACGGTATCACCATCAAATTTTCGAATATTTATATCTGCAACCTTACTGCTCTCTTGGGTCATAGTTTGGTTAGAAATATTATGTGTGATCTGAGCGAGAGCTTGGTCTCGACCTGTCATTTCAACTAATGGAAGCGTATCGATTTCATATACTTGTTGTTGGTTCAATGGTACATCTTGTGAACCCTCTAAAAACTTATTACTGCGTCGATCGCGACCTATAATACTGCCTAGTAAAATCACTCCAACGATAATAAAAAATAATACTAACTCTTGCTTATAGTGGGTGATAATTAAATCATAATAATATTCAGTTTGATCAAACATTGTGGCCAACTTATCGTAAGTTGTTACTTGATCATAGTAATGCTTGATTTGATCTTTGATCATACTCAACATTGCATTAGCAGACGCTTGCTCAAGATGCCCATTCAATCGATCTACAATCACCATCAACTTCTCTTTGTACACGCTCATTTCAAACGCGTCTTGCTGATTGCTGGAGTAGACTTTACTCATATCAACATCAGTAATATCAACATTCAATGCTTCATTATTACTAACCTCGGGTAAATTTTCCCAATCAGGGAGTGCATCGACTTGCGCGTGCTGAGAGTCTCGCCCATCAGTCGGTGGTGACTGCAAATGCAGCTCATGGACTGAATCAACTTTTTCATTACTATCATGCTCTTCTTTGTTAGCTTGTTCGGTGGCTTGCGCATCTATCTCACCGACATCACTCGAAGCCTCTGATTTTTCAGGCACTGAATTTCTATTACCCGACTCAGCATGTTGTCGTTGAATTTCTAATTGAGCCTCACGTGGAGAAAGCGTGAACTGAGGTTTCTTTGGGAACAAAAGTACGGTTTTTGCTTTTAAACTATTAATATTATTCTGTTCGAAAGACCTAGGATTGTTTTCCAACAAAATCAACATCACCTGATTAACATTGATACCTTTAGCGCTAGCTATATGATTTGCGATCTTCCACAAACTCAGGTCTTTGTTAACTCTTATGTATATAGATTGTTGATCATACTTAATTTCACCTTGATCAGACATTCCCATGTCACTAGACGCCATGGAGTCAGTAGGCGTTATGTCTGGCGATAGTTTTGAGGGTGTTTGTACAGACGCTTGTGACAACGGCTGGGCATCATCAAGAGTAGCATGCGGATGATTATCAGCATGAACATGTGTCAGTGCTATCACGCTGACAAAAGTGATCAAAGCACAACGACTCATTATGATTTTTTTATTAGCAAAACTGCCGAATATATTGCGCCACCCGATCATTAGCATCTCCTGTAGATAAGGGTCTGACACAAAAAAGCATGCCCTGCCAAATACAGCATGGCTATATCCGCAGTGTTATCTCGACATGAAATTTTATATGTGTTTATCAATTAAGCACTCAGCTATTTGAATGCTATTTAAAGCAGCTCCTTTGCGCAAGTTGTCACTCACCACCCACATATTCAGGCCTCGTGGATGTGAAATATCATTCCTGATACGCCCAACATATACTGGATCATTACCGTCTGCCTCAGTTGCAGCAGTTGGATAACCACCATCACCTTGATCATCCATCACCACTATGCCAGGTGACTGTGAAAGTAATTGCCGAGCATCTTGGGCAGTTAATGCTTGTTTCATTTCTAGATGTACTGCCTCTGAGTGACCATAAATAACAGGGATACGCACAGCCGTTGGATTCACTTTGATAGTGTCATCTCCCATAATTTTACAAGTTTCCCACACCATCTTCATTTCTTCTTTAGTGTAGCCATTATCCATAAACACATCGATATGTGGCAACGCATTAAACGCTATTTGTTTCGGATAGACCTCACACTGCACTGGCTGTCCCGCTAAGATAGCTTGTGTTTGCTCTAAAGTTTCATCAATTGCCTCTTTGCCAGTGCCAGATACTGCTTGATAAGTCGCCACGTTGATTCGAGTAATGCCTACTGCATCATGTATTGGCTTAAGTGCAACCACCATTTGTATGGTCGAACAATTTGGATTAGCGATAATCCCTGTTTCTTTATAATCCCCTATCGCTTCTGGATTAACCTCAGGAACTACTAAGGGAATATTATCTTCGTAACGAAAACGTGAAGTATTATCAATCACCACACAACCACTAGCTGCCGCTTTAGGTGCATACTCATCAGACACTGAGGCACCTGCCGAGAACAACCCTATTTGTACTTTTGAAAAATCAAACTCTGCTAAGTCTTGCACTTCGATTTTCTGGTCACCAAAAGCCACTTTTTTTCCAGCTGAACGAGCACTGGCGAGTGCATAAACATGACCCACAGGGAATTGACGTTGCGCCAGCATAGCCAGCATAACCTCACCAACAGCACCTGTGGCACCGACCACTGCGACATCATATTTCTTAGCCATTAATTTTCCTTATATTCTCTAACTTAAAACTTTTACTAGATATGCATAGTGAGCAAGCGAAATTATGCTGCTAATAATGTTTGCAAGCGCTGAATGACTGCTGCACCCATCTGAGCCGTGCTAACTGCCATCTCATCAGGCTTAGCAATATCCTGTGTTCTCAAGCCATCACGCAAAGTGGCAATCACTGCTTGCTCCAAAATATCAGCCGATTGTTGATGACCCAAAGAATATCGCAACATCATCGCTACCGATAAAATTGTGGCTAACGGGTTTGCAATACCTTGCCCCGCAATATCAGGAGCCGAGCCGTGGATAGGCTCATACATACCAAAATTATTTTCATTCAATGATGCTGATGGCAACATGCCTATGGATCCAGTCAACATTGCAGCAGCATCTGAAAGTATGTCACCGAATAAGTTCGAGGTGACCATAACGTCAAACTGTTTTGGTGCTCTTACGAGTTGCATAGCAGCATTATCGACATACATATGACTAAGCTCAACATCTGCATACTCACTATGAACTTCCTCCATCACCTCTCGCCATAGCAAAGACACTTCTAGCACATTGGCCTTATCCACTGAGCATAGACGTTTGTCACGTTTCTGCGCAGCTTTGAAAGCCACATGAGCAATTCGTCTTATTTCGTTTTCATCATATACCATGGTGTTATAGGCTCGACGAACACCATCGACTTGTTCATTAGAACGCGGCTGGCCAAAGTAAATACCTCCCGTCAACTCTCGCACTATCAGCAAATCTAAGCCTGCCACTAGTTCAGGCTTGAGAGAAGATGCTTCCGCTAATTGAGCGTAAAGTAGTGCAGGTCGTAAGTTAGCGAACAAATTCAGTTGCCCACGAATATCTAACAAGCCTTGTTCTGGTCTCAGATGTCGAGGGACTGAGTCATACTGTGGTCCTCCCACAGCACCGAGCAAAATTGAGTCGCTAGCACGCGCTAACCGCAGTGTTTCCTCAGGTAATGGAGACTCTGTTTGGTCATAGGCAGCTCCACCAATCAAAGCCTGCTCAATTTCAATAGATAAACCATTCGATTGAAAACATTGTAATACTCTAACAGCTTGTTCTACGATCTCTGGACCAATGCCGTCACCCGGCAGAATTAATATTTTAGACATAATTATTTTGTGTGTTTAATCGTTCATGAATAACCATGGCGCTTGTTTCTTAGTGCGCTCTTCGTAAGCATGGATTTCTTTTTCATGTTGTAAGGTGATGCCAATTTCGTCCAAACCATTGAGCATGCAATGCTTGCGAAATGGATCTATTTCAAAGCTAGCACTAAAGCCATTGTCTGCCGTGACCGTTTGTTGCTCCAAATCTATAGATAAACTGAAATCAGCATCCTGCGTGCAAGCCGCAAATAACTGTTCTATTTCTTCAGTAGTGAGCACGACTGGTAACAAACCATTTTTAAAACAATTGCTAAAAAATATATCAGCAAAACTATTAGAGATTACGGCTTTAAACCCGTAATCCGTCATTGCCCATACCGCATGCTCGCGTGATGACCCGCAGCCAAAGTTATCTCTCCCCAGTAAAATTTTTGCCTCCACATAAGCAGCTTGGTTAAGAACAAAATCCTTATTTATTCGTCTTTGGCTATTATCTTCATCAGGCACACCTGGATCTAAATAGCGCCAGTCGTCAAATAAATTTGGGCCAAAACCACTTTTGCGTATAGATTTTAGATACTGTTTGGGAATGATAGCGTCGGTATCAACATTCGATCGATCCAGTGGCATCACTTGAGAAGTCAATTGGGTAAAAGCATCCATAGTATAATCCGAAATATTTTTGATGTTTATAAGTTGATATATTTTCGAGCATCATCAAAGTGACCCGCAATACCCGCAGCTGCAGCCATCGCAGGACTCACTAAGTGAGTTCGCCCACCTTGTCCCTGACGTCCTTCAAAATTTCGATTGGAAGTTGAAGCACAACGCTCCCCTGATTCCAGCTGGTCAGCATTCATACCTAAACACATAGAGCAACCTGGATCACGCCACTCAAAACCAGCTTGTTGGAATATTTTATCTAACCCCTCTTGTTCTGCTTGACGTTTAACCAAACCCGATCCTGGCACTACCATGGCAAGCTTGACATTACCTGCAAGCTTACGACCTTCAACAACTTTGGCTGCAATTCTTAAATCTTCAATACGTGAGTTGGTACATGAGCCGATAAATACTTTATCGACAGCGACCTTATCTATTGCCATACCCGGCTGCAAATCCATGTATGCCAGCGCATTACGCATACCTTCAGCTTTGATTGTATCAGTCTCTTGATCAGGGTCAGGGATCACTGCATCAATACCTATTACCATTTCAGGTGATGTACCCCAACTCACCTGAGGAACCAATTGACTCACATCGATTGTCACTTTTTGATCGAACGACGCACCTGGATCAGATACTAGTTGTCGCCAAACCTGCTCCGCCTGATCCCACATGGCACCCTTTGGTGCATACGGACGGCCTGCTATATATTCCAAGGTTTTATCATCTACTGCCATAATACCGGCACGTGCTCCAGCTTCAATTGACATATTGCAGATTGTCATACGGGCTTCAACAGACATATTAGAAATAGCTGGCCCTGCGAATTCTATGGTGTAGCCAGTCCCGCCAGCAGTGCCAATTTTCTCAATCAATGCCAGCACGATATCTTTTGAAAACACACCTACAGGCAAGATGCCTTCCACCTCAACCAGCATGGATTTTGTTTTTTTCAGTTGCAGACATTGAGTGGCAAGCACATGCTCGACTTCTGAAGTACCAATTCCAAAGGCTAATGCAGCGAGTGCGCCATGAGTAGATGTGTGTGAGTCACCACATACAATCGTCATGCCCGGCAAACTAGCCCCCTGCTCGGGGCCAATCACATGCACAATTCCCTGTCGAGGATCGTTCATTTCAAACTTATTAAGACCAAAATACTCACAGTTATCATCTAGAGCTTGAAGTTGAACACGAGAAACTGGATCCGCTATTTCCTGATCTCGATGTGTGGTCGGCACATTGTGATCTGGCACTGCAAGAATTGAGGCTTTACGCCATGGCGCTCTACCTGCGACACGCAAGCCTTCAAATGCTTGTGGTGATGTCACCTCGTGAACTAAGTGACGATCAATGTATATGAGAGTGGTTCCATCTTGTTGTGTATGAACAACGTGTGAGTCCCACAATTTATTGTATAGCGATTGGGCTGCCATAAATTTACAATTCCATTGTTTATTGAGATGAAGGGATGTCCGGACAAGTAGTGGTGACACCCGCATTTTGACCTCTATGTCTAAGCGCATGGTCCGCTAAAGTAAGCGCCATCATAGCCTCAGCAATCGCCACTGCGCGTATCCCCACACAGGGATCGTGTCTTCCTGTGGTGATGACTTCAGTTTCCTCACCCTTCTCATTAACAGTAGGCCCTGGTACGCGAATACTTGAGGTAGGTTTGAGTGCAATCGATACGGATAAATCTTGGCCGGAGCTGATTCCACCTAACGTGCCACCTGAATGATTACTGGCAAAACCCTGAGGCTGAATATTATCTCGGTGCTCACTACCGCGTTGAGTCACGCATTCAAAGCCCGAGCCAATTTCTACTGCTTTAACAGCATTTATCGACATCATGGCTTTGGCTAAATCTGCATCCAGACGGTCAAAGATAGGCTCACCTAGACCCACTGGCACTTGGCTTCCCCGAATTAATAAACGCGCGCCTATGGAATCACCTTCACGACGTAATTGATCGAGAAAAGCTTCTAAATCACTCAGACAATTCACATCGGGAAAGAAAAAAGGATTATTTTCAACTTGTGACCAATCTAATTGCTGGGCACGTATATGACCAATCTGTGTCACACAGGCATTAATCAGTGTGCCATATTCAGTCTGCAAAAATTTCTTTGCGATCGCACCTGCAGCCACTCGCATAGCTGTCTCACGTGCCGACGAGCGACCTCCACCACGATAATCACGGATACCGTACTTCTTGAAATAGGTGTAATCAGCATGGCCCGGGCGGAAAGTCTGAGCTATCTTGGAGTAATCTTTTGAACGCTGATCTTCATTGCGAATCAGCAATCCTATCGGTGTACCAGTAGTTTTACCCTCAAATACACCTGATAGTATCTCTACCGTATCGGACTCTCTGCGCTGAGTAGTAAATTTAGACTGGCCTGGTTTTCTTCTATCCAAATCAGGTTGCAAATCTTCTGCTGATAACGCGATACCCGGTGGGCAACCATCTACAATAGCTCCGATAGCGGGCCCATGACTCTCTCCAAAAGAGGTCATAGTGAATAGTGTTCCAAATGTATTTCCTGACATTATCGTTCGCTCTTGTTATACAGTTTTTTTATGAGGTTTTTAATTTATTAGTTTGTCGAGCTTCTCAGTGTGCAATTTTTGAGTGCGTCATTAACTATGAGCTCGATGAAGCTGTCATTTGTTGACAGTCTTGAGCCGTCAACACGCATACACCTTCTCCACCATCCTCGAAGTCATGCCACATGATTAACTGTTGTGGATAATGTGCTTCCAATACATCTGCATATTGGCCGACTTCTAATATGAGTACCCCCTTAGCCGCCAAGTATTCATATGCATCTGCAATGATTCTTTTTACGATGTCGAGTCCATCTTCACCAGAAAATAATGCATGCTGTGGCTCCTGTTTAAACTCAGATGGCAGCTGACTTTGCTCACACAACGGCACATAGGGTGGATTAGCGATGATAATATCATATTGCAGCTTGGGAATGTGCGCATAAACATCTGAACATATGACATTTATCCTTGATTCTAAGCCATGTTTAGCAACATTTGTCTGCGCCACTTCAAGCGCCTGTGGATCAATATCTGTGATATCTACCCGCGCCTCAGGAAAAGCCAAAGCAGCCAGTATTCCAAGACATCCACTGCCAGTACATAAATCTAAAACATGTGTCACTTGATCAGTCTGCACCCAAGGAAAGCATTGCTCCAGAATCATCTGGGCAATCGGTGAGCGTGGTATCAAAACATGCTGATTGACGTTGAACTCTATCCCCGCCAGCCAAGTCTTGCCCAGCACATAAGCAAGGGGCTGATGTGCTGATATCCGTTGCACTAAAATATCCTGAATATGCTCAATTTCCGGCTCTTTTAGCAGCCTATTGTCTCGATCAGGACAAAAGTCAGGTGGCAATCGCATCACAAAACTGACAAGATACGCGGCTTCATCGAGCGCTGACTGCATGCCTTGACCAAACACACAATTATTGTCTGCCAGCAGTTCGCAGCTCTCATGAAGCACATCCTTAAGTGATGTGGAGCGTAGTTTAATTGCTTGTGAAACCATATAATCTAAGTATGTTGAGTAACTGAAAAAATCGTTCTAACTAGTTATGAGTGAAACCAAGACCAATCTAACCTTACTAATATGCGGCGTAGTCGCATTAATCGTCGGTCTGGGCGTATTCAATTATGACACGCTCAAGAAAGATATTAATGTGCAGGAACAACTGCAACATGCCACCTATTTATATGATCAGCAAGTAGCTATCCCTAAATTTGATTTCATAGATCAAGATGGTCAAGCATTCACGCATTCACAAATTCAAGATCAATGGACACTATGGTTTTTTGGTTTTACCCACTGCCCAGATATTTGCCCAACGACGTTGGCCACCTTGACCAATAGCCTCAATCAAATAAAAGAACACCAATCGATCGACGATCTTAAAATTGTTTTTATCTCGGTAGACCCACAACGTGATGACTCAGAACAGATCAAGCGCTACATCAGCGGCTTTCATGAGAATATTATTGGCGCATCAAGCTATGGTAATGAGCTCGCATTATTTTTAAAAAATATGGGCATTATTGCGACCGTCAACAAAGATGAAAACCACCCCGATTCCTATCAGGTGGATCACAGCAGCGCACTCTACTTAATCGCACCAAACACCGCTATCAGCGCTGTTTTCAATACACCACATGATGTCAGTAAAATTGCACATGACGTCATCACGATCAGAAAGCATTTTCAATAATGAGTAATGAACACGCAACCCGCTGGGAAAAAACGAAGGGACTGATATTTCATCTATTCCCGCATCACTATATTTCTCGAGGCACTTATTGGCTGACTCGCCAAAAACTTCCGCTACTTGATAAACTCATCAAACTCTTCATCAGAATTTTTAATGTCAATTTAAATGACGCGAAGATCAAGGATATCACTGAGTTTGAGACATTTAATGATTTCTTCACACGCGAACTAGAGCCAGATGCACGTCCTATCGACGCTGATGAGCAAGCTGTCACCTCACCCTGTGATGGCAGAATCAGTCAGTTCGGTCAGATTGATCACCACACGCTGATTCAAGCCAAAGGCAAACACTTCACACTAAATGAATTTCTTACGCCAGCTTGTCAAAATATCGAGCATTTTAAAGATGGTAATTTTTGTACTATCTATCTGTCACCGCGTGATTATCATCGTGTGCATATGGCCTATGATGCAGAACTGGTCGAGATGATTTATGTACCCGGCAGATTATTCAGCGTAGCACCCTATGCCCCAAAAGCCATTGATAAGCTATATGCACGTAACGAGCGTGTTGCCAGTATTTTTAAAACTCGTCATGGTTATATGGCGGCTGTCATGGTGGGCGCTGTCAATGTGGCTGCGATAGATACAGCATGGGCTGGTCCTGTCACTCCACCTCATTTAGATCATGTTGTGCGTTACGATTATCAGAATGATTCCATACAGCTCAACAAAGGCGACCTCATGGGTACATTCAATATGGGCTCAACGGTTGTAATGATGTACTCAAAAGACTTTGCTAGCGCAATAGAAACTCTAGCTTGTGATCAGAAAGTCCTGATGGGTGAAAAAATCGCATGCATATAATTTCAAGCATGGGGCCAATCAAAACTGATCACATTGGCAATATGGTCAGCATCACAAACCAGCATTAATAGTCGATCTAGGCCCAATGCAACCCCCGCACAGTGCGGCAAGCCAGATTCTAACGCCGCTAATAAACGCTGATCTGTCTCAACTTCTGGCAAAGCATATTGAGTACGGCGCTGTTGATCCAGCTCAAAACGTTGCGCCTGCTGATGTGCATTTGTAAGCTCCACATAGCCATTAGCACATTCTAAATTCTGATAAAACACTTCAAAACGATCAGCAATATCACTATTTTCGGGATTGAGTTGAGCGAGTGCTGCTTGTGCGGCAGGATAGCCATGAATAACTGTTAAGCCCTCATGTTGTAGTTGTGGCATGACATACTCAGAAAACACAATATCCAAGCATTGCTCATAACTCAACTTGTGGGCATCAACCACTCCTATCGATTGTGCCTGTTGCACCAAAAATGTCTGATCTAGATCGTTCAATTCACGCTCAAACACCTGCTGAATTGCATCACGGTAAGCGATAACTTTGACGGGCAAAGACTTACCACATAGAGTTTCAATTAAACTTAGAGTGTCTTGTATTATCTGCTCTAGATTAAACCCCAATCGATACCATTCTAACAAGCTGAACTCAGTATTATGACGTGATCCATTTTCTGACTGTCGAAAAGCCTTACATATCTGGTAACAATCAGGTACACCTGCAGCCAATAAACGCTTCATGGCATACTCCGGTGAAGTCTGTAGGTAGCGCTTTTCTTGATGTGTGCCAATACTAATAGAATCTATATGAGGCTCAGTCACTGTATGTCTACAGAGTAATGGCGTTTCCACTTCCAACACATTTTGTTGTCTGAAATACTCTCTCACGGCTGCTAATAATTGAGCGCGTTGTCGAATATTTTCTATGCTTGCCGTTGGACGCCAATCTTGCATCATGAGTTTCGTAAAAACTAGTATGGTATGAAAACTTAAACTAGCTAAAAAAGAACTTAATCTTTGACTCGAGAGGCATATTCACCACAGCGAGTGTCAATACGAATCACTTCACCCTCTTCCACGAACAGAGGTACTTTAACCACCGCACCGGTTTCTAATGTCGCTGGTTTAGTCGCGCCTTGGGCAGTATCACCTTTTATCCCAGGATCCGATTGGGTAATTGTCAGCTCAACAAAATTAGGTGCCATCACAGATAATGGAGCACCGTTATAGAGTGTTACCACACATATGTCCTGCTCTTTTAACCATTGTGCAGAATCGCCTACTGCAGTCTCATCAGCAGCATGTTGTTCAAAACTATTAGGGTCCATGAAGTGCCATTGCTCGCCATCGCTGTAAAGATATTGCATATCCACTTCCATGACATCAGCTCCCTCCACACTATCGCCAGACTTGAATGTCTTATCCACTACGCGACCTGTTTTAAGGTTGCGAACTTTGACTCGACTAAAAGCTTGCCCCTTACCTGGCTTAACAAACTCGTTTTCAACAATCGTATAGGGATCACCATCCAACATGATTTTCAAACCGGATTTGAATTCATTTGTATTGTAATTCGCCATAAATAAACCTTGAGTGCATTAGAAGACGCGCTATGATAGCGTGCATGCCGTCCTCAGAACATCCCCTACACTGGAAAAAGATCTTTGCTGAATCTTATGTCGGCCTACAGCAGCTCGCCCCAAAGATGCTCGACGACAACCGATATGATGATCAATATGAGCACGTTGATAGCTTGTTTCCTATTCAATTAAGTCATCAACTACTAGAGAGATTTCCGTTAGACCATCCCGTTCTTAAACAATATCTGCCTGATTTAAAAGAATTAATAAATCCACCAGGATATGATGATGACCCTGTAGGTGATCAACAAGCGACTTTAGAAGGTGGAATGATCAAAAAATATCAACATCGCGCTCTACTCATTACCAATAGCACCTGCCCGATCCACTGCCGTTATTGTTTTCGCAAGGATTACCCTTATTCACAGCAAACTCCCCAACGACATCGTTTTGACATAGCCCTAAAACAGATGCAGGAGGATGCCAGTTTGCATGAAATCATTCTAAGTGGAGGTGATCCACTCAGTCTGGATGATGAATTATTAGATGATTTGATCACGTCAATTGACAAAATTGCACACATCAAAACACTGCGTTTGCACACCAAGTTCCCAAGCATTTATCCGCAGCGCATCACAGACTCATTAATAAAAACCCTAAGCAACTGCAGACTCAATACTGTTTGTGTATTTCATGTAAATCACGATGAGGAGATAAATGATGATTTCAACCAAGCGGCTAGCAAACTAAAATCTGCAGGAGTGATATTACTCAACCAATCCGTATTATTAAAACAAGTGAATGATAACTCTGACACTCTGATTCAGTTGTCACACAAATTATTTGCTGCGGGCATCTTGCCTTACTATTTACACTTACTTGATAAAGCACGCGGCACCCACCATTTTTATGTGGATAAAGTTCGAGCTGAATCCATACTCACAGAAATGAAACGAGAACTACCTGGTTATTTAGTCCCAAAACTTGCTCAGGAAGTTGCAGGCCTAGACAGCAAAGACTATTAAAACTCACCCAGACTGATGAGTGCTCCAAAATAGATGCAAATTGCAAATTGCATCACGAACTAGCGATGTGATGTATAACTCTCTAAAGCCGTAATACGCTGATTCAGTGGTGGATGTGACATGAGAAGTTGTTTTAGACCGCTACCTAGTCCACCAGAAATCCCAAAAGCGGCTAATTCTCCTGGCAGATCCTCTGGTTGATTGACTGTTTGTAGACGCTTCAGTGCATCGATCATATTCTGCTTGCCCGCCAACTGCGCCCCTCCAAAGTCAGCACGATACTCACGGCGGCGTGAGAACCAACTGGCTATAATCGCAGCAACTATTCCTAATACCACCTCGGCAATGATGCTTCCAATAAAGTAACCTGGGCCTATACCGCGTTCAATCTTGAACACCACCTTGTCAATCAGCAATCCGATTATGCGTGAAAACAGAATCACAAATGTATTCAGCACACCCTGTAATAACCCCATTGTAATCATGTCACCATTAGCTACATGACTGACTTCATGTGCGAGCACAGCCTCTACTTCCTGTTGTGTCATAGCGTCTAACAATCCTGTGCTGACAGCTACTAATGCATCATTACGTTTCATACCTGTGGCAAAAGCATTCGGCTGTGGAGATTCAAAAACTCCCACTTCCGGCATACCAATGCCCGCCTCTTGTGATTGCTTATACACGGTCTCCATCAACCAACGTTCGGTATTATTACTGGGCGTCTCTATCACCTTCACACCCATACCACGCTTGGCCATTTTTTTAGATAGTGCTAAAGAAATAAATGAGCCCCCAAATCCAAACAACAAAGCCATGATTAAGATGCCATTCATTTGACCGGCCATACCTTGTTCTGCTAACCATCGATCCAAACCAAATATACGTGAGGACATACTCAAGACGGCCAACACACCAAAGTTTGCTGCTAAAAATAATCCAATTCGTGAAAACATAATTTTTCTCTTCAAATGACTTACTTGTTGTTACAGATAGTTCAAATATAGGTGTAATAATACACATGCATAGGTTATCGCACCAATGCCAACATTAACAAAATTCTCACATAATGTTGGGTATATGCGTTGAGTTTAAAGTGATACATAAAAAGCTCTGAACATAAAGACCCTAGGACATGGGCATAGGGCTTTAGAGCATAAAAACACATAGAGATATGCGATTTAATTAAGCGTGGCTGGAACAGTGTGAGTCGAAGCATCAAACCTCAACTTACTCCCAGTATCATATATTGCGAGAGTCAGTTTAGGTTGAGTGTCGCAAATTGAGACAATTAGTCTCTAGTTTTCCCCAAAACTTGCTGTTAGTGATAATGCGATGATTATTACCATACAGCATCGAATTTAAAAAACTAGCCTGCCCGTATTAGGTGGATGCCCGCAGCACCCTCACAAACCCTGTACATTTAAATCTTTTAACAATCATTAACAACTGTTAATAGTTATTTTTGTTTTCCATCTGATACTGACAATCTATCAACAGATTGATATCCACGTGGCAATTTCAGACCACGACGACCTCTCTCTGCAGTATATTCTTGAATTTCATTAGGCTTCATGATCTTGTGCTTTTTCCCACAGATTAAAGTGATTGATTCATCAGCTTGAATGATTTTCAAGTGATTCACTTTTTCCTCGTTAGCTTTTAGCTTGGCTGCAGGAATATTGATGATCTTAATGCCCTTACCTTTGCTCATGAGCGGGAATTCTGCTAACGGTGTCACTAACATATAACCTTCGCTACCTGTCACTACGATCATATCGTTTTCAATCGAGCGCACTAGTACTGGAGGTAATACTTTTGCTCCAGTTGGGACGGTAACAATTTTCTTACCCGCTTTATTGCGTGAATATAGATCTTCAGCGGCACAGATAAAACCATATCCGTAATCAGTGGCTAAAAAGTATTGTGCTTTAGGATCAGATAATACGACTCCCACAAACTGAGCCCCATCAGCTGGATTAAAACGGCCAGTCAATGGCTCTCCCAATCCACGCGCGGAAGGTAGCCCATGTGCAGGCAAGCTATAAGCACGCCCTAATGAATCTAAGAATACCGCCATCTGATTGCTCTTACCCATAGCGTGAGCTTGATAATCATCACCAGATTTATAATTCATGGTGAGTGGATCTACTTCATGCCCCTTTGCAGCTCTTACCCATCCACGTTGTGACAAAATCACTGTACTCGCTTCAGTCGGCATTAATTGAGCTTCATCCATCTGCATTGCGACCTCACGTTGAGCAATAGGCGAACGTCGGCCATCTCCATACGTTTCTGCATCCTCTAGCAATTCATTTCGAATCAACTTCTTCATACGAGTTTTTGAGGAGAGGATCTTTTCTAATTCGGACTGCTCTTTTTTTAGCTCGTCTGTTTCAGATTTTATTTTAATTTCTTCTAATTTAGCTAAGCGTCTCAACTTAATTTCTAAAATTGCCTCGGCTTGAATATCGCTTAACTTATAGCGTTTCATTAAGACTTTTTTAGGCTCATCCTCTGAGCGAATAATGGCAATAATCTCATCGATATTCAGATAGGCAATTAATAAACCCTCAAGAATATGTAAGCGCTCATTAACACGGTCCAAACGCCATTGTAGACGTCGTGTGACAGTCTCTTTTCTAAAACTTAACCATTCACGCAACAATGTGCGGAGGTCTTTTACCTGTGGGCGCCCATCGATCCCTATCACGTTTAAATTTACACGATAGGTTCTTTCTAAATCTGTAGTCGCAAATAAGTGCGACATCAAACTATCAATATCGACACGGTTACTGCGAGGAATAATGACTAATCGCACTGGATTTTCATGATCAGACTCGTCGCGCAGATCCTCCACCATAGGCAGTTTCTTTGCATTCATTTGCTGAGCAACCTGTTCTAATACGCGTGCACCAGACACCTGATAAGGCAGTGCAGTAATGACTATACCGTCACGATCTTTATTGAACACAGCGCGCATTCTTATCTGGCCCGTGCCTGTCTCATAAATATGTCTAATATCTTCTGGTGCACTGATTATCTCAGCCGCAGAAGGATAATCTGGCCCCTTAATATGCTCACATAATTGTTCCACTGAGACTTTTGGTTCATCTAATAATCGCACGCATGCCGCTACCACTTCACGCATATTATGCGGTGGTATATCGGTAGACATACCCACGGCAATCCCCATGCCACCATTCAACAAGATATTCGGTAAGCGTGCAGGTAGTACCTGAGGTTCTTGTAGAGTGCCATCAAAATTTGGTGACCAGTCGACAGTACCTTGGCCTAACTCCTGTAACAGAGCTTTTGCATAGGGTGTTAATTTAGACTCGGTATAACGCATGGCTGCGAATGATTTGGGATCGTCAGTCGAACCCCAGTTACCCTGTCCGTCCACTAATGGATACCGATATGAAAATGATTGCGCCATCAAAACCATTGCTTCGTAACAGGCAGAATCCCCATGTGGATGAAACTTACCGATCACGTCACCAACAGTTCTTGCAGACTTCTTTGGTTTAGAAGTGGCTGATAATCCCAGTTCTGACATGGCATAGATAATGCGTCTTTGCACTGGCTTTAGTCCGTCACCTACCTGTGGTAATGCACGATCTAGGATCACATACATCGAATAATCAAGATAAGCTTTTTCTGTAAACGTCTGCAGAGGTAAACGTTCTACATCACCATAATCAAACTCTAAATTATCTTTACTCATTGCTTCATTATTTCTCTGGGGTTAGCTGTTATTGTATTTGTCAGTTTGTTCAGCTTTAAGTTTGAGCAAGATCGCCGTTCTTCTCTAACCATGATTTACGCGCTTGAATAGTTTTCTTACCTAGCAGCATATCCATCACTTTATAGGTATTATCTCCAGGCTCAATGGTCAACTGCACTAAACGTCGACTATCTTTTGAAATTGTCGATTCACGTAATTGTGACGGATTCATTTCACCCAGACCTTTAAACCGTGTGATATTAATTTTAGCTTTGGTTTTTTCAGCCTCAAGCTTGTCCAAAATCCTCTGTCTTTCACCATCATCGAGTGCATAGTAGACTTCTTTACCTGCATCAATTCTAAACAATGGTGGCATAGCGATATAAACATGTCCGGCTTCAATCAAGGCAGGGAAATGTCTCAAAAACAGAGCACACAGCAATGTGGCAATATGCAAACCATCTGAATCTGCATCCGCCAAAATACACACTTTTCCATACCGTAGTTTTGTTAAATCCGAATCTCCCGGATCAACTCCGATGGCTATCGCAATATCATGAACTTCTTGCGAACCCAACACTTGGTCAGACGCAACCTCCCAACTATTAAGTATTTTTCCTCGTAAAGGCATAATGGCTTGATATTCACGATCACGCGCTTGTTTAGCAGAACCACCAGCTGAATCCCCTTCCACTAAAAACAGTTCGGTTTGGGTCATATCTTGAGATGAACAATCCGCTAACTTGCCTGGCAACGCAGGACCTGCTGTTACTCTTTTGCGAACGACTTTTTTAATTGCACGTAAGCGCTTCTCTGCAATCCTAATAATCGACTGAGCAATCGCTTCGGCCGACTCCACATTTTGATGCAACCAGGTATTCATACCATCTTTCACTACCGTGGCGACAAACGCTGCACTCTCACGCGAACCTAATCGCTCTTTGGTTTGACCCGCAAATTGTGGGTCCTGCATTTTGATCGATATCACATAGGCAAGCTGTTGCCACACATCTTCAGGGGCGATTTTCACAGCACGTGGGAGTAACTTACGCATGTCGCAAAAATCACGCAACGCTTCGGTCAATCCGGTCCTAAAACCATTTACGTGAGTACCTCCCTGAATCGTCGGTATTAAATTCACATAACTTTCAGCCACCCAATCACTGCCTTCTTCTACCCAGATCAGAGCCCAATCCGCTGTTTCTGTCTCATTATTGAAATGTCCAACAATTGGCTGGCTAGGGAGTAGCGTCATACCATCTAAACTTTGTGTTAGATAATCACTGATACCCTCTTCATAACACCACTCTAGTGTTTCTTTCTTGCCTTCATCTTTGAATATAATCTTAAGCCCAGGGCATAGAACAGCTTTGGCCTTCAGCAAATGGGTTAATTTAGGTATTGAATATTGCAAGCTATCAAAATATTTTTTATCAGGCCAAAACCTCAACGTAGTGCCAGTATTGCGTTTACCCACCTTGCCTATTACCTTGAGGTCTGTATCTTTTTCACCACCCGCAAAGCTCATGGCATACTCTTTGCCATCTCTACGCACCGATACTTGTAAATGCTCGGATAATGCATTTACCACCGATACCCCAACTCCATGCAAACCACCAGAAAACTGATAGTTTTTATTGGAAAATTTTCCACCTGCATGCAAAGTACTCAGAATCACTTCCACGCCGGGTTTATTCTGCTCAGGATGAATATCGACGGGCATTCCACGTCCATCATCGCTCACTTCTAGGGAGCCATCCTTGAATAAATTGACAGTGATAGTCTGTGCATGCCCTGCCATTGCCTCATCCACACTATTATCAATTATTTCTTGTGCTAAATGATTTGGGCGTGCAGTATCGGTATACATGCCTGGACGTTTGCGAACTGGATCAAGGCCACTGAGTACTTCGATAGCGGCCGCATCATATTGTTTAGACATGTATTTGAATTCTTAAAGTGAGTAAATGAGTTATAAACTAGCAGGTATTCTATCCGAATATTTCAAACAATGACTACCTACCTCCATATATCGACGCATCCACAAAAAAATATCAATGTGTTCGCGTCTGCCGGATCCGGCAAAACCTACCTACTGATTACACGTATCTGTCGTCTTCTGATCCATGGTGCCGACCCCCAACAAATCCTCGCGATTACTTTTACCCGTAAAAGCGCTGCCGAAATGAAACAACGCTTGTTCGAGCGCTTAGCAGACTGGGCATTGATGGATGATATCGCTCTGAGCAAAGAACTTGGGAGTTTTGAGGACCATGTCGATCAAAATATGCTCAAACATGCTCGACAACTCTATGAAAAATGCTTATTTTCCGACCAATCCATGCGCATCAGTACTTTTCATTCATTTTGTGAGGATATTATTCGCTCGTTCCCACTCGAGAGTGAACTCCCCAATGCTTTTGAGTTAACCGAACATACACAACCTATCTTACAGCAGGCGTGGCAGAAGCTATTGCAGCAAAGTGAACGTGATCAAAGCTTACAACTGGCCATGCAGACCTTATATCAGCATTGCAATGGCCCACATGGTGCTCGTAATGCCCTTATGTGTTTCATCAATCAACGTAATGCTTGGCGAGCAATGTGCCAACAACATAATGAAGACACACGTGCTGCATTTTGTTATCAATCATTACAAGAACATCTTCATCATGATGAAGAATCTGATAACAACTGGCTGTATGAGGACTTCGCAAACGCTTCATTAAGAAAAGTCATACAGTTATTAATGAATGAGGACAGCTCCAAAACGCAAAAAAAAATGGCTGCCGACATTGCGACCTACCTTGAGCAGTCTGATGCTGATACTCAGCAGAAATTTTCCGTACTGAGAAAAATCTTTCTTAACCAGGAAGATCAGCCACGCTCATTTAAAATTAGCAAGAAATTACAGGGTAACCTGTCAGAGCAGGATTATGATTTTCTCATTAATGCCCATCAGCGATTCAGTGCGGTTTTAATGGCTATTATTGATGAATTTAAACATCAACAATTATTAGCTATCAATCAAGCCTGGTTTCAAGCGGGTGAAATCTTGGTAGACATCTACCAGAATAATAAATTTCAACAAGGCGTTGTGGATTTCGATGATCTTGAGTGGGAAACCTATCGATTATTAAAGTCAGAGTTGAATGTAGAATGGATTCAATACAAATTAGGCCAACGTATTAAGCATTTTCTAGTCGACGAATTCCAAGATACTAGTTCTATACAATGGCATCTTTTAAAACCACTTATCATGTCCTCACAGGAACAACATAGCGATGAAGATAATAGCTTGTTCTTAGTGGGAGATATCAAACAATCTATATACCGTTTTCGAGGAGCTAACTCCGAAATACAACCGTTAGTTTCCACTTGGTCACAGCAACATTTACATAGCCACGAACTGAGCAATGATCACTCCTGGCGCTCTTCACCTGCAATTATCAATTTTGTTAATACCATCTTCACCAGTCCATCATTTGAATCGCGTATCAGTGGATTCAATATTCATAGCTGTGAAAATCAAAAACTTTGGGGCTGGGTTAAAATCTTACCGCTAATCGCCTGCGCTGAAAAACCAGAAGCAATCTATTTTAGAAATCCTCTGAGCGACGCCAGAGAAAACAAAAAATATAGCAGCTATTATATGGAAGGTTGTCAACTTGGCGAAGAAATACAATCACTGATAAAACAACCCACACTCATATTAGCAGAGGGTAAATCTAGAGCAGCTCAATATAGCGACATACTGATACTCGTTAAAACTCGTTCCCATTTAGAAGAACTCAAACAAGGATTGAGCAGCTATGGAATTCCTTTGTTCAGCCATGACAGTAATAAGTTACTCGATTATTTAGAAATAAAAGATTTATTGGCACTTTTAGAAGTCCTGATCAACCCTCATGATGATCATAAATTAGTGCACGTATTGCGATCACCCTTATTTTCCATCACTGACCAACAGTTAATTGAGTTAAAGCTATGTAAGAGTGAACGCTGGATGAATAAGCTTCAAGAAATGACCAACATAGAAGCTGAAGATCACCCATTACATCAAGCCTATAATAAACTCACACAATGGCAGATTGCTGCAGACCAACTGCCCGTGCACGATCTGATGAGTAATATTTATCAGCAACTCGATATCTTCAATCGTTATCGTTCAGCTTGTAGCCAAGAAAACAACAACCAAGTACTCACACGACTCCAGCAATTTTTACATCAGTGTCTGGCACTCGATAGTGGTCGCTACTCTAATATAGACCGATTCCTAGCACGACTCAGAGAAATCAATCCAGAGTCCATCATGCAAACTGACCAAAGTCAGGATTGCGTTTCCATCATGACAGTACACATGGCTAAAGGCTTAGAATCTCCTATCGTCATAATGGCCGACTGTGGTCCGAGTGCAGAACGTAGTGATCAGTTTAAGGCAGAGGTTCATTGGCCAGCAGAATCAGCCAAGCCTGAAACAATTATGTTAGCTACCAAGCAAAGCACACTCAGTCAATCAGCCCTCAATTATCTCCAGCAATACCAACAAAAAGATAATGAAGACACCAATCTTTTGTATGTGGCTATGACACGTGCCAAGCAAATACTCATTATTAGTGGCTCTGACAGCGAAAAAAATAGTGTTAACAATTGGCATAGAGATGTATGCAGTGCACTCGACATCAAAGCGGATGAGTCATATATACAGAGCTATGGGGAGGCGGAGCAACCATCTCATGCTACACCTCAAGCTGAACTTGCTCCGCACGAATATGATGTAAGGTTATTCCAAGCCTTACCAAACAAGAGGGTACAAGAGCGATCTTTAAACACAGCTAGCCAGCAAAAACAGGAGGCTGAACAATATCTCGCTGCTCAACAAGCCAGCAATGATGGCGTGATTGTGCACAAAATTTTAGAACTTTTATCGCTGCATGAATATGATGATCAAACATTATTAAATCGAATTCAGATCGAGACTCAACTCAAACCGAGTCCATCCTCTTTTAAAGCCCTAAAAGAACAAGCAAAAAAATGTATGACTGACGATCGAATAGCTAAGGTATTTGAAATCGATTCAACACAACAGGCTTTGAATGAGTACTCGATAGCTCATAATGGCCAAATCAACGTGATTGATCGATTGATCATATCTGATCAACAAGTGTGGATAATCGACTTTAAGACCCAACAAGAACTCAATCATCAACCATTACAACAACAAGCTGAAAAATTCACCGCTCAACTGAGTCGTTATAAATCTGCTGTCAGCGCACTATACCCTAACCACTCTATTCGCTGTTCAATCATATTCACTCGCGCGCCTGCGCTTGTTGATTTAGACATCGAGTGATCAGAAAAACTTGATCTGTTTTTTTATACATGCAGCACCAACGATAGAGGAAGTATCAACTAAAGGCAGTCAAAGTGACTAGCGGACTTTCGCCCCTGGTGACTTATTTAGATGCTGTAAGAGTTTTTCAGCTGGAATATAACCCGGCAATAATTCACCTTCTTGAGTCAAAATCGCGGGAGTGCCAGAAACACCAATTTTACGCCCGATTTGAAAATGTTCTGCAACTGGATTATCACATTCCAACACTTCTAAATCTTCGCCCAACTTAGCGCTGGTGAGTGAAACTTTGCGATCAGCACCACACCAGACATTCACAGCTTTAGTATAGCTAGGTGTATTCAGGCCATTACGCGGAAATAATAGATAATTAACCTTAATATCATTAGCTGCATACTGATCAATCTCTGCATGCAACTTACGGCAATATCCACAATCTATATCTGTGAAGATTGTTACCGTGTGACGTGCATTCTCAGGGCCAAAACTAATCGGCTCTTGAGCCATCACATCAACAAGATATTTTTTCCTAGCAGTATTTGAAGCCGCTTGTGTGAGATTTTTTCTGCCATCATCAAGATCTATCATTTGACCCTGTAAAACATAACGCCCATCAGCGGAAATATATAAGACATCTGTCCCGTAATAAATTTCATATATATCTGCAATCGGTGAAGCCTTAATTTCATCAGGCAGATTGACTGGAGAAATTTCAATGAGCTTATCTCTCAATAATTCAATGATTTGAGTATCTTGCAAAAGATCTGCTTCCATTTGCTCAATGGTCTCCTGTGGAAAATGATCATCGGCAAATCCATTCACTGAGAGAGCCAGTGCAAAAAGAGAAATAACAACAGCTATAGTTTTTTTAAACATAATGAATTCCTAAATTCATGATGGCTTGAAATGCTCAGCCAAGATAACAACTAATTTCTATATTACAAATTGTTTCAATATTTCCAAACTCATCCGCGTGGATGATGTTTTTGGTGTATTTCACGCAACCGTGCTTGAGCGATATGCGTATAAACCTGGGTCGTGGATAGATCACTATGGCCAAGCAGCAATTGCACAACTCTAAGATCTGCACCATTATTCAACAAGTGTGTAGCAAATGCGTGTCTTAATGTATGCGGACTCAAATGTTTACTAATACCAACCTTGGCTGCATGACGTTTGATAATGTACCAAAATGTTTGCCTCGTCATTCCCTGGCCACGATTCGATAAGAATAGTACATTACAGTCATTATCTGGTTTTAACAAACTTAACCTTGCGTAGGTGAGATATTTTTCAATATA
>CBFHSW010000104.1:0-10099 GCA_965658595.1 Gammaproteobacteria bacterium
GCCAAGTCATCATGGTTAAGACATCAATAATGACACTTTAGTCTTGGTTACCAGGAGAGTAGTTTGGATCATTGGGATTTAGAAAAACAAAATGAAATTGTTTAGGTTCTAGCTCTGCATAGTCGACAGTAGTGCCTTTGAGTAGATCATAACTGGATTGTGCGACTACGATAGAGATGTCGCTTGAGGAAAATATATGATCGTTCCCGTCCTTGTTACCAACATCATCGAAGCCCATTCCATAATGGAAGCTTCCATCTGGGTTCTTGCTTACAGCAATGCGTAAAGGCAGATTCTCAGTTTGTGATTCAATGGCCGCTTTTTTAATTTTTTCAGCGGCTGTTGGGGTAATTTTTATATCGTCCATGGAATTATGTAGGTGGAAAAAGTAAGCTAATTATACCTTGCTTATCAAGTCTATGCTTGCTCACTGACGAATTTCAAAAAACGGCTAATCCATGGGTTTTGTTGGCTGTGTCTTTGATGTGCATAACAGGCCAATGTATTGTGGATGCGTACGCCATCGTGTTTTTGATCGATGCCGTGCCCGCGCTTAATATCGAAGCAGAGAGGGGTTTGCTGATCTAAGTCGTTTAGATAGGAGTAATGAAATTCATGTGCATTGATGACTTGATCAGTAGCAGGTGACCATAAGCTATGAGTGTTCTCTTTAAACTGAGTATAACCTCGCCCTTGTGGACGTTCGCTCATGTGACAGTTGGCAGGGATAAAGCCCACCATGGAGTGCACTTGGGACTGATAATGAATGTTTTCACACAGATACATCAAACCGCCACATTCGGCATAGGCCGGCATGCCAGCACTGAGTTTTTGTTGTATGTCTTGTCGCAAAGATTGATTGTTATACAGTTCAGTCAAGCATTTCTCTGGAAAGCCACCGCCTATCCATAAGGCATCGGCTGCTGGTAGCTGCGGATCATTCAATGTATCAAAAGCAATCAGTTCAGCGCCATGAGCGCGGAAAGTATCTAAATCATCGGCATAATAAAACCCAAAGGCGCGATCTTTGGCATAGGCAATGCGCAGTGGGTAAGATTCAATAATAGGTGGTTGATGATTCACAGGTGCGGCTGGAATTTCTGAGGTACATGCGAGTAATTTTTCACAGTCGACCTGTGCCACAATGCGTTCCCCTAGGGCTTGGATTTTAGTAATGGCCTGTTGATCTTCATTACTGGGGATTAAACCTAGGTAACGTTCTTCAACTAATAAATCATCATCACGTTGAATGGCTCCTAACACGGGAATGTCTGTATAGGTTTCCACCACTTGGCGGAGTTTGCTTTCATGGCGGCTGCCACCAACGAAATTTAGAATTACACCAGCAATATTGACGGCTGGATCAAACTGTTGATAGCCCAACAACAATGGAGCGACGCCACGAATGGTGCCACGACAGTCCAGCACTAATACCACGGAGGAGTCTAATAGCTTGGCTAAAGCTGCATTACTATTAGAACCATCCATGGCCAGTCCATCATACAGGCCTTTATTAGCCTCAATAATAGAGATATCCGCATGCAAGCTTTGATGACTAAATAAAGATAGGATTTCTTGATCCGTTTGGGTCCAGAAATCGAGGTTATAACAGTTGCGCTGCGCGGCTGTGCTTAACCACATCGGATCTATATAGTCAGGACCCTTTTTGAAGGGCTGAACAGTTTTGCCTTGAGCTGTAAGAGCAGCACATAACCCTGTGCTGACAATTGTTTTGCCTGAGGATTTATTTGCAGCAGAAATCAGGATTTGACCCATATGACGCTAATATTCAGTTAAAATACACCGGGCTAGGTTACATCATTTAGCCATTTGGTAGCACTATCCATTAATCACTATCTCCAATTACTCAAGTACATCTTGGTTATATTTTATGACAGAACAAAATAACAGTGGGCCTAAAGTTGGCATGGTCAGTTTAGGTTGCCCTAAAGCTTTAGTTGATTCTGAGAGAATCATCACGCAGTTGAGATCGGAAGGTTATCAAATAGCACCGGATTATGAGGGTGCGGATGCGGTGATTGTGAATACCTGTGGATTTATTGATTCTGCTAAACAAGAATCTTTGCAGGCGATTAATGAAGCTATCAACGAAAATGGCAAGGTGATCGTGACCGGTTGTATGGGAGTGAACGAGGAAGATGTGACTGCTATTCCAAGTCAAGTGTTGAGTATTTCAGGGCCTCAAGATGTAGATTCAGTAATGACAGCAGTGCGCAGTGCATTGCCTATTAACTATGATCCATTTGTCGAACTGCTACCGCCACATGGTATTAAGTTAACACCGCGTCATTATGCTTATTTAAAGATTTCTGAAGGGTGTAACCATAAATGTAGTTTTTGCATTATTCCTTCCATGCGCGGCAAACTCCGCAGTCGTTATTTGTCTGATATTTTAAAAGAAGCTGAAAACTTAGTGGCAGCAGGCGTCAAAGAATTATTGATTATTTCTCAAGACACCAGTGCTTATGGAATAGATATCAAGCATGAGTCACAGTTATGGCGCGGACAAATTTATAATAATTCGATGCTGGATTTATGTCGTGCTCTGGGTGAGTTGGGTATTTGGGTGCGTTTGCATTATGTCTATCCTTATCCAAATGTTGAGCAGATTATGCCGCTAATGAATGAGGGTAAGATCCTGCCTTATATAGATGTGCCTTTCCAACATGCTAGTTATAACATTCTAAAGGCTATGCGACGTCCAGCCTCCAGCGAGCGCACATTAGATCAAATTCAAAGCTGGCGTAAGTTATGTCCAGAACTCGTTATCCGCAGTACTTTCATTGTTGGATTTCCGGGTGAAACAGAACAGGACTTTGATCTACTATTGTCATTCTTGCGAGAAGCACAACTAGATCGCGTGGGGTGTTTTCAATATTCACCGGTGCAGGGTGCGGCGGCGAATGAATTGGGTGGCGAAGTCGCGGATGAAGTTAAGCAGGAACGTTGGGATCGTTTTATGGAGCTGCAACAAGAAATTAGTGAGGATAAGCTTGAGCAAAGGGTTGGTCAGACGATGACTGTATTGATTGATGAGGTGGACCATGAGCGAGCGATTGCCAGAAGTTATGCAGATGCACCAGAAATTGATGGCACTGTACAGATTGTGGGTGAACATGACTGTCAAGTTGGTGATCTGGTTGAGGTGATAGTGGAAGATGCCAATGAGTACGACTTAATTGCGGTATTAGCAGATTAATTAAGCCGGGTAGCAGTGAATAAATTGTACGCCGCTCGAATATCGTGCGCATCATTAAAAAATTAATTATATCAGTAACTTAAATTCAAAAAGCCCCATAATTGTTGATAAATTAACCACTAGGTTTTGCCGACTCAAAGGCTCGGATCAGTTATACTATGTGGCCTACATATCATCTCGACGCATGCATGAAAATTATGCGTAATATTTATGTGTAATGCTTGATCAACACGCTAAGCATAAATCTACACAAAACCTTTGCTAGGTCTTTAACGTAAGTGTGGTTTTTGAATACACATCTGTTGAAGTCAGCAGTGATAGAAGATGATGTAAAACATCAATAAACCTGGAGATAATTCTCATGAGTAAAATACCAGCAACATTAATTCCTGGTGATGGTATTGGGCCGGAAATTGTTCAAGCGACCCTTAAAGTGCTATCTGCACTGGGTGCTCCATTTGAATGGGAAGAACAGCTCGCAGGTATGTCAGCACAAGAGCTGTCGGGTGATCCATTACCGCAGTTAACCATCGATAGTATTCGTAAAACTAAGTTAGCCCTAAAAGGTCCTCTGACTACACCTGTGGGTAGTGGCTTTCGGTCGATCAATGTTCGCTTGCGTGAAGAATTTGCATTGTTTGCTAATGTTAGGCCTGCACGCAGTTTTTTATTGGGTGGGCGTTTTGAAAATGTAGATCTAGTATTAATTCGTGAGAATCTTGAGGGATTATATGTGGGTGTAGAGCACTACATTCCGATTGATGATGATCCCAAGGCAGTGGCTGAGGCGTCTGGTATAATCACTCGTTTTGGCTGTACACGATTTGCAGAGTTTGCTTTCAACTGGGCGATTAAAAACAATCGCAAGAAAGTCACTATTGTTCATAAAGCGAATATTCTTAAGAAACTCACAGGTTTGTTTTTAGAGACTGCTACTGAGTTAGGTAAGAAATATGAGGGCCAAATTGAAGTTGAAGAAAGAATTGTCGATAACTGTGCCATGCAATTAGTATTAAACCCAGATCAATTCGATGTGCTCATCACAACCAATATGTTTGGGGATATTTTGTCGGATGAGATCGCAGGACTAGTAGGTGGATTAGGCTTGGCACCCTCTGCCAATATTGGTAAAGATGCCTCGATCTTTGAGGCCGTGCATGGTTCGGCTCCAGATATTGCAGGCCAACAATTAGCAAATCCGACCGCACTAATGTTAGCTTCAGCTTTGATGTTAGATCATGTGGGCGAGACAGATAAAGCCACAGTATTACGTGAAGCCTTGGATACTCAATTAAGATCAGGCGAAGGGCTGACAGTTGATTTAGGTGGTAACGCTTCCACGACAGAATTTGCAGATAACATTATTCGTTTGCTGTAGCAGATTCAATCTCTCTTTGTTTGGAACCAATCACTCCAAACGATTAGTTTTAAATTTTGTGTGTGGCTGATTTTATGTGAGTGCTTGATAGACTGCACGCAAATGTTAAATGCATATTTTTCAAAGTGTAGCTCCTAAATAAATAATCCTATTAATTATAGTTAACATTAGCGACTATTACGAACGTTAACTTGATTACCTTATATAAGCTGGGGTGTTAGCATGCGTGCTTCAATATGATGGTTAGAGAAAATATGCGGAGAAGGGTGACTTATTCATGAGGATTGAAGGTTTAACACACGCCTTAGAAAAAGGATTTGATAGACTATGACAGTGTTGACAGTGAGTTAGTTGATAGTGCCTTAGTCGATTGTTTTCTTTTTATACTCACACACATCATTGATGATGCATTGTTGGCATTTAGGTGTGCGTGCAATACATGTGTAGCGACCGAGTAAGATCAACCAATGATGAGCGTCCAATTTGAATTCTTCGGGTATTAGACGTACGAGACGTTTCTCAACTTCTAGAACAGTTTTCCCAGGTGCGATGCCAGTGCGATTCGAGACTCGGTATATATGTGTGTCAACGGCAATAGTAGGATGCCCAAAAGCTGTGTTGAGTATTACATTTGCTGTTTTGCGGCCAACACCTGGTAGGGCCTCCAGTGCCGCACGATCTTCAGGTACCTGACTATCATAGTTATCCATTAAAATCTTACAGGTCTTGATCACATTTTTGGCTTTGGTATTGAATAAGCCTATGGTCTTAATGTAATTTTTTAATTGTTTTTCACCCAAGGCATAAATACTGGCGGGAGTATTGGCTATTTTGTATAACGGGCCTATCGCCTTATTCACACTGATGTCAGTGGCTTGTGCCGAGAGTATCACGGCAATCAGCAACTCAAACTCATTGCTATAGTTTAATTCCGTGGTGGGATGGGGATTTTGCTCACGTAAGCGTGTGAAGATTTCGATACGTTTGAGCTTGTTCATGAATTTAATGTGCCTTTTTTCAGGCTGGCCAGTTTGTCAGTAATCGATTGCTTTTTGGAGTCGATCAATGCTTTTCTTTTTTGAGTTTTTTGCTCCAGACGTTGATGTTTAATTCGTTTGCGCTGTTTGCACTGCTGGAGAAATTCTTTTCTAGCCAACTCGAATGAATCGTCGCTATGGCTTGGATAGGCCGAATTTTTTTCTAGGGTAATACAATCGACTGGGCAGGGAGCAACACACAGATTGCAACCAGTGCAATAACGGTAAATGACGCTATGAAGTTTTTGTGAGCTACCCAAGATCGCGTCAAAGGGGCACGCTTTAATACATAAGGTGCAGCCTATACAGCGTGCTTCATCAATTATGGCCAGTGAGCGACTGTATGGGTTGGGCATAATAAACTATTTGACGCGCATGCCCGGTTCGGCACCCTGATCAGGATGGATAACAAACAAGCCACTATCATTGCCGCTGGCCGCTAACACCATGCCCTCAGATACACCAAAACGCATCTTGCGTGAGGCCAGATTCGCCACCATGACGACTAATTTGTTTTCTAAATCTTCAGGGTTATAGGCACTTTTGATTCCTGCAAAGACATTTTTTTGTATACCGCCAGTAGATTCACCAAGATCTAGAGTCAATTGCAATAATTTATCAGCACCTTCTACATGTTCAGCTTTAACGATGCGCGCTACTCGCAGGTCGAGCTTGGCAAAATCCTCAAATTTAATTTCTGAATCGATAGGGTCTGTCGCTTGAATTTGTGTTGCAGCCACCTCAGTCTTACTTTCTTCCACGATACTATCTAATGCCTCTTTTTCAATGCGAGTGATTAATGCTTTGAATTTATTAATACTATGGCCTTCGGGTAAAGCCTGTCCGCTGGCTAGATCTTGCCAACTTATCTGAGTGTTTAAAAAGTGCTCAGACTTGGTTGCTAGCTCTGGCATAACAGGTTTTAGATAGCCGATTAATAGACGATACATATTGATACCAAAACTGCACACTGCATGCACTTCATTTTTATTCTCTGGGTCTTTAATCTTTTCCCAAGGCTTATATTGATCAATAATCTGATTAGTGCTGTCAGCGATAGTCATAATGGTACGAATTGCTTCAGAATATTTGCGCTGCTCATAGAGTGATTTTATCTCTACATTTTGTTTGCTAGCAGAGAGGAATAATGCTTCACCCTCTGGGACAAATTGTGCGGTTAAGGTGGCATCAAATTTCTTCACAATAAAACCAGCACATCGACTAGCGATGTTAACTAACTTGCCGACAACATCACTGTTCACACGTTGTTGAAAGTCTTCCAAACTCAGATCTATATCATTCACGCCAGAGCCCAATTTGGCCGCGAAGTAATAGCGTAAGTATTCTGGTTGAAGATGGTTTAAATAGGTGCGCGCTTTGATGAAGGTGCCTCGCGATTTAGACATTTTCTGTCCATTGACCGTCAAGAAGCCATGACAAAAAACACTGCTGGGCTTGCGCCAGTCCGACCCGATCAGGGTCGCGGGCCAAAATAGAGTATGGAAATAGGCGATATCTTTGCCTATGAAGTGATATAGCTCAGCATCACTATCTGGTTTCCAAAATGCATCAAAGTCTTCACCGGTACGATCGCAATAATTTTTGAAACTCGCCATATAGCCTATTGGCGCATCTAACCAAACATAGAAGTATTTGTCCTGCGCGCCGGGAATTTCAAAGCCGAAGTAAGGCGCATCTCGAGAAATATCCCAATCTTGAAGGCCATCTTCAAACCACTCAGAAATTTTATTCGCTATCTCAGGTTGTAATCCATCGGAGCTAGTCCATTCTTTTAGAGATGGTTCCATCGCACTTAACTCGAAAAAATAATGCAGATTATACTTTTCTACTGGTGTCGCACCACTCAATGCTGAGCGAGGATCGATTAGGTCAGAGGGTGAGTAAGTGGCTCCGCAAGCTTCGCAGTTATCTCCATATTGGTCCTCGGCTTTGCACTTTGGACAAGTGCCGCGCACGAAACGATCAGGTAGAAATACATTCTGCTCAGGATCATATAGATCAGTCACAGTTTTAGTTTTGATGTAACCCTTACTTTGAAGGGTTTTGAAAATATCACTAGAAAACTGTTTGTTTTCCTCAGAATGGGTGCTGTGATAGTTATCAAAGTCGATTAAGAAATCACCAAAATCTTGCTCATGTTCTTGCTGTGTCTGAGCAATTAACTCTTCAGGAGTAATGCCCTCTTGCTGTGCGCGTATCATAATAGGTGTGCCATGAGCGTCGTCAGCACAGACATATATACACTGATGACCGCACATTTTTTGGAAGCGCACCCAAATATCGGTTTGGATATACTCCACTAGGTGACCAAGATGGATGGAGCCATTCGCATAGGGAAGGGCGCTAGTGACTAAAATTCTTCGTTGATTCACAGGCTTAGGGCAATATTTTGTTCGAGAGATGTACCATATCAGCTAACACTCTGGACGATAAGAGCAAAATTAAGCTCTGTACAGAAGAAATGTCTCACTATCTCAATCAGGAGCTAGGAATTATGGTCATCTAGTGGTTAACTGCACACCGAAATTTATTCAGTTATGTAAAAGGATAACAGCTAATGACAAGTGTTGATACACAACAGATAGAAGACGTCTTAAAGACGCTTGAAGACGAAAATGTCGGCAAAAACTATGTTTCAAGCAAGGCCGTCAAAGATATTAAGATTGATGGTGGCAAAGTCACCATCCAAATTGAGCTTGGATACCCAGCAAAAAGTATTGCGGATCAAATATCTCAGACCATCAGTGCTGAGGTGAGCAAACTTGATGGTGTTGAAAATGTTGATGTGTCGGTCGGGTGGAAAATTCTTTCACACTCTGTTCAAAAGAGCCTCACCCCGATGGAAAACATCAAAAACGTCATCGCAGTCGCCTCTGGCAAGGGTGGAGTAGGTAAATCCACTACAGCAGTGAATCTAGCATTAGCACTATCGGCTGAAGGTGCTAAGGTTGGTATTCTCGATGCTGATATTTACGGCCCGAGTCAGCCACGTATGTTAGGTATCTCTGGTCAGCCTGAGTCTACTGATGGTAAAAGTTTAGAGCCTATGCAGGGACACGGCATTCAGGCCATGTCGATTGGATTCTTGATTGACGAAGAGACGCCTATGATTTGGCGTGGTCCTATGGTAACGCAAGCTCTAGAGCAGTTATTGAATGACACACGATGGCGCGATCTTGATTACTTGATTGTTGATCTGCCGCCGGGCACAGGTGATGTGCAATTAACTTTGGCACAGAAAATACCCGTTAGTGGAGCAGTGATCGTGACGACTCCTCAAGATATTGCATTACTGGATGCACGCAAAGGCCTGAAGATGTTTGAGAAGGTTGAAGTTCCAGTATTAGGTGTGGTTGAGAATATGAGCATCCATATTTGTAGTAAATGTAACCATGAGGAGCCAATCTTTGGCACCGGTGGTGGTGTTAAGATGGCGGCCGAATATAATGTCGATCTGCTTGGACAATTACCTCTGGATATACATATTCGTGAGCAAGCAGATGGTGGTGAACCTACTGTTAATGCTATGCCTGATAGTCGTGTCACTGAGATTTACAAAGACATTGCACGTAAAACGGCAGCTAAACTGGCAGCTCAGAGCAAAGACTACAGTGCTAAATTCCCTAAAATTGTTATCCAAAATACTTAGCCTTAGAATATGGCAGGCCAACGTGTTATGTTGGCCTGCTCAGTTTCGAATTACTTAACACACAACCTTAAGTTATGGCGATTAAATCAGATAACTGGATTCGGCGAATGGCCGATCAGCACGCAATGATTGAGCCGTTTGCGGCGCAACAAGTCAAACAAGTGAATGGTGAACGCATTGTTTCTTACGGCACCTCAAGTTACGGCTATGACGTGCGTTGCTCCAGACATTTCAAGATATTTACTAATATTAATTCAGCAGTTGTCGACCCTAAAAACTTTGCTTCAGATAGTTTTGTCGATTACGAGGGCGATGTGTGTATTATTCCACCTAATTCATTTGCATTAGCCAGTACGGTTGAATACTTCCGCATTCCTCGTTCTACATTGACAGTCTGCTTAGGAAAATCGACTTATGCGCGATGTGGGATTATTGTCAATGTGACACCGCTTGAGCCGGAATGGGAAGGCCATGTCACCTTAGAATTTTCAAACACCACACCACTGCCAGCTAAAATTTATGCTAATGAAGGGGTGGCTCAGATGTTGTTTTTTGAGTCAGATGAAATCTGTGAGACATCATACAAGGACCGAGGCGGAAAGTATCAGGGTCAAACGGGTGTAACCTTACCTAAAACTTGAGTTTTATTGGCCCTATAGATAATCTTGCACAGTTTGCGTTAGTCTCTGGGTCACTGAAGATAATCTAAACAATCAGCCAGTTTGCCAAGCTGAGAAACGCGAATATTCCCACCACATCCGTCACTGTTGTAAGTATCACGCCACCTGCTAATG
>CBFHSW010000105.1:0-39628 GCA_965658595.1 Gammaproteobacteria bacterium
TTAGGTTCGCCCGCAGGATTGATCATGATGCCCGCATATAAAAATCCTTGATAAGGATGCCCCTCTGCCATGAAACCATTAACGGTTGGAAGGATTACTTGATCCATGATTTTCTTATGCATTATTGAGTCAACCAGTGGGGAAGGAGAATAAGCCCCCATACCGCCAGTATTAGGCCCAACATCACCTGCATCTCTAGCTTTGTGGTCTTGTGAGCTGGCCAGTGGCACAACTGTATCGTGATCGACCACACAAATAAAACTGACTTCCTCACCTTGAATAAACTCTTCTATAACAATTTTTTTGCCGGCGTCACCATGTGCATCGCCACTGAGAATAGTCATGACAGCATTTTGGGCTTCATCTGCGCTATGGGCGATAACTACCCCTTTGCCTGCAGCCAGTCCATCCGCTTTGATAACAATAGGTAAAGATTTTTTACTCAAATAATCAAGTGCGGACTTCGGTTCCGTGAAGGTAGCAAATTCTGCAGTAGGAATAGCGTATTTCTGCATAAACTTTTTGGCAAAAGTTTTGGAGCCTTCCAGCTGGGCATTATATTGCTTAGGCCCAAAAATTTTTATGCCTGCTGCACTAAATATATCCACGATCCCAGCCACCAACGGTGCTTCTGGGCCGACAACAACCAAATCTATCTTTTCGGATAATGAGAACTCCAGTAAAGCGTCTATAGCATCACTGGCGATATCTATATTAATGATATTTTCTTCACTCTCAGTACCGGCATTGCCTGGTGCTACATACACTTTATGAGTGTGTTGAGATTGAATAAGTTTCCAAGCGAGTGCATGCTCTCTGCCACCACTGCCGATTACAAGTATATTTTTCATATCTTAATGTTATCTGATTTTATACTCATGCGCTCATCAAACTTAAGCTTATGAGAGGATTTGTTATGTGTAATTTGGTAGCACATAGAGCAAAGCAATGGGTAAAGTGAATATCGCAATACTATTGCCTAGCATCACAATGGCAGATACTTTATCTGGTTCTTGTTGGTAGCGTTGAGCAAATAAAAAATTCATCACCGCAGGGGGCAAGGCCCCAAATAACACTAAAGCAGCTGTTTGCAGATTATCCAGAGGTAGCAAGTATGCCAGCATCAGTGCAAGGCCGACTCCGGTGAGTGGTGACAAGAAGCCGACACAAGTGCCGAGCTTCCAATGTGTAAGATTTGCTTGTGCCAACTGCACACCCAAGGAAAATAGCATTAATGGCACCGCTATACTGCCGAGCATTTGCATGGGTAATAAAAGATAGTCATCTAAGCGAATCGATTGAGACTGTAAACTGACAGCAATTATTGCTGCTAAGATCGCCGGCGAACTGAGGCTACGTTGCCATCTTGCGCGTTTATCCAGCATGTAAGTGCCCAAGCCAAAGTGCATAATATTGCCGATAAGAAATAGGATCACGGCAGCGGCTAAGCCATCAGGCCCAAGCGCCAAAGTCATCAGTGGAAGACCGATATTACCAGCATTATGGAACATCATGGTGGGTGCTAGGGTGTTAAATTGGGTGTTCAGTAAGCGCGCAAAAAGATGCGCAAATAGCATTGTTAATAACACCAGACATACGCCCGCCATGGCCAGAAAGGCATATTGTTGAAAATTGAATTGTTGTTCTATCAAAGAACTGAACACTAAAGCAGGAATGAAAACATTAAGATTAATTTCACTCATGGAGCCCAATGATGGAGCTTGCTTAAGACTGACTGACAAACCAATGCCCACGATCAGAACCATGGGAAACATTATTTGTCCTATATGCAATGCTAGCGCGATACCCGTCATGACGAAAAAGTTGTTAAAGTGATCGAGGGAGTGATGTTAGGTCTGACATAATATTACCCTAAACCTCGCTTGAGTAGTGATGATATATTCATACTGGCGAAGTCTTGCTGTTATTCAAGAATGATTAAAATTTTATGGGGTTATAGAACATGAAAGAAACTATTTTGTTCATATTGTTGTTGTGCTGGATATCTGTTGGTACAGCCAATCAACTCATTTCAGATGCTCCTGAGGGTGCGCAGGTATACTTTATTAGTCCGGCAGATGGTGATGTCATCAGCTCACCTGTCACCATTAAGTTTGGACTCAAGGGTATGGGGGTGGCACCCGCTGGCACACAACGTGAACATACAGGACATCATCACTTATTAATAAATTTAGATATCCAGAGTTTAAACATGCAGCAGCCATTACCGGCAACTGATCAAGTGGTGCACTTTGGTGGTGGGCAGACTGAGGCACAAATTGAGTTGCCAGCAGGGCAGCATAGTTTACAGCTGTTGTTAGGTAATTATGCCCATGTGCCACATAACAAACCGGTGCTGTCAGAAAAGATACATATCACGGTTGAATAAACTAAAAAGCCTGCTGATCGATTATAATCAGCAGGCTTTTTGTTGATTGAATTTACTGAATACGGCTATTAGTGGCGGAAATGTCTCACGCCGGTGAATAGCATGGCAATATTGTGTTCATTCGCTGCTGCAATGACCTCGTCATCGTTGCGTGAGCCACCCGGTTGAATAACTGCCGTAATGCCTGCTTCATGGGCTGTATCAAGGCCATCTCGGAATGGGAAAAAGGCATCAGATGCCATTACTGATCCTGCCACTGTAAGGTTTTCATCGCTAGCTTTAATGCCCGCAATTCTAGCCGAGTAAACACGACTCATCTGACCCGCACCTATGCCGATGGATTGTTCGTTACGCACATAGACAATGGCATTTGATTTAACAAACTTAGCAATCTTCCAAGCGAATAGACAATCACGAATCTCTTCCTGACTAGGCTGACGTTGAGTTACAACACGACAATCTTGTTCAGTAATAATAGCTTGGTCATGATCTTGCACTAACACACCACCACTCACACGGCGCAGATCATAGCCGCTATTCTCAGCTGTTAAATGGCCACACTTAAGTACGCGGGTATTGGGTTTGGTTTGCAGTATCTCTGCCACTCCATCTTCAATACCTGGGGCGATAATCACCTCAACAAACTGTTGATCTAAAATGTTTTTAGCAGTGTTAGCATCTAACGGTCGGTTAAAAGCGATAATGCCACCAAAAGCAGAAGTTGGATCTGTCTGATAGGCTTTTTGGTAAGCTTGTTGAATATCGTGAGCGACAGCTACTCCACATGGGTTGGCGTGCTTAACAATAACGCATGCAGCTTGATCGAATTGTTTTACGCATTGCAAGGCTGCATCAGTATCAGCGATGTTATTGAATGAAAGTTCTTTACCCTGAATAAATTCAGCCGCTGCAATACTGTCTGACGCTGGATTTTTTTCACTATAGAAGCTGGCTTGTTGATGAGGGTTCTCACCATAACGTAGGCTTTGTTTTTGCTCGAATGCGAGGTGAAAATTACTGGCAAACTCAACATCATTTTGTTGGCCTAAATAATTAGCAATCATGCCATCGTATTCTGCTGTATGACTGAAGGCCTTACGTGCTAACTCTGCACGCGTTGAGGTATCCAAGCAAAACTCATTGTGTGTTAATTCTTCTAGTAAACTGGAGTAGTCATTTGGATTGACAACCACTGCTACACGCGCATGATTTTTAGCTGCGGCACGTATCATTGCTGGGCCACCAATATCTATGTTCTCGATAGCCTGTTCCAGAGTGCAATCAGGCTTCGCAATAGTAGCTGCAAATGGATACAGATTGACGACCACCAAATCGATGGCATCGATATCATGTGTTTGCATGATATCGTCATCAGTACCAGCTCGTCCAAGAATGCCACCATGGATTTTGGGATGCAGTGTCTTTACTCGTCCTGCCATTATTTCAGGGAACTGAGTATGTTCACTTACGTCTGTTACAGGGATACCTGCAGACTTTAACTGAGCTGCGGTTCCACCAGTTGAAAGTATGTGAACACCGGCGGCATGCAAGGCTAATGCAAAGTCCTGTATGCCAGTTTTATCTGAAACACTTATCAGTGCACGTTTGATTTTGTGCGTCTGGGTAGAGGCTGACATAGATAAAATTATCGTACGTCGTAATGTTTAAGTTTTTTTCTAAGCGTGCCGCGGTTTAAACCCAGACATTTGGCTGCTTTAGTTTGATTGCCGCCACAATAATTCATTACAGACTCCAGCAATGGCTTCTCAACTTCTTCGATTACCATACGGTATAAGTCGTCAGGTGTGTGACCATCAAGTTTGCTGAAGTAACTTCTTAGTGAGTCTGCAACAGACTCTCTTAGCGTTTGGGTGGGAGTCACAGGATGTAACTCGGATACGTTTAGTGGTGTTACGGGGCTAGTCATGCAACGTTCTCCAGTTTTATTTTTATATTTTGTAATTGTTTGCGTACAGTATCGAACTGAGTATCAGCATCTTCTATTGTTAGAACACTTTTTCTGTATTGCTGCATATCTGCAAGATGATCGTAGTACCAACCTATATGTTTGCGTGCAATACGGACACCAGATTCCTTGCCGTAGTAGGAATACAATTCTTGTAAGTGAGTCAATATAACGGTACGCACCTCCTCCGATGACGGGGGAAGACATTTTTCATTAAATTTTAGATAGTGGTCAATTGCGCGGAACAACCACGGCTGACCCTGTGCCGCTCTGCCGAGCATAATCGCATCTGCGTTAGTAATTGCCAAGACTTTTTTTGCTTTTTCTGGGGAATTAATATCGCCATTTGCAACCACTGGGATATTGACAGATTGCTTGATCTTTCTGATGGTGTCGTATTCAGCTTCGCCTTTGAAACGGCAGGCACGAGTTCTTCCATGTACGCTTAATAATTGAATCCCGCTGTCTTGTGCTATCTGAGCAATGCGAACACCGTTGCGATTATTTTCATCAGTCCCGGTGCGGATTTTGAGTGTTACTGGCACGTCAACGGATTCCACTACAGCATCTAAAATCCTTTTCACTAAATCTTCATCTGCTAACAATGCAGAACCTGCTAAAACCTTACAAACTTTCTTGGCCGGACAGCCCATATTGATATCAATAATGTGAGCTCCATTATCCACATTGAAGCGTGCCGCTTTGGCCAGTTGATATGGATCAGAACCGACAATTTGAACCGCACTAGGACCGGGCTCATCCTTATGGTTACGTCGTATGGAAGATTTTTTTGTATGCCATAGATCTTCCTTAGCACTAACCATTTCAGACACCGAATAACCCGCACCCCAACGTCTACATAACTTTCGGTAGATCAAGTCAGACACACCCGCCATAGGTGCGACGAACAGGTTATTGTCTAATTGATGGGGACCTATTTGCATAAAATGTGCTATCAGCTCGGGTGGCTGTGCATCATACCACTGTGGCTCGGTATGAGAAATCTGAAGAGCTTCTTTATTGTGTGGATTTAAGCGTGAAAGTGATGGCTGACCAGTCGCCTTTGGAGCGTATCTGCTGACAATCGACGTGCTGGGAATAATGCTCAATGATGGCATCACTTTGTTCATTCAGGATGCCGGATAACAGCAATGTGCCGCCAGGTTGAAGGTGGGAAAGCAGTGTGTCACGTAGCTGTATGAGTGGAGCGGCCAGAATGTTGGCTACTAGTACCTGTGCTTTTACCTGCGCTAATTTTTCTGGCAGTCCAATCGTAAAAGCCTGTAATGACAATTGGTTTCTGCGCGCATTATCAATACTGGCATCGACTGCTTGCGGATCGATATCTACTGCATACACATGCTCAGCCCCAAGTAGATGTGCTGATAGGGCTAAGATACCGCTACCACAACCAAAATCGATGACATTCTGATGCGCTAGTGACATCTGGCTGAGGTTTTCGAGACATAAGAACGTTGTTGGATGATGGCCGGTACCAAACGCCAAGCCAGGATCGAGTTGCAGGCTAACGCCAGTTGGACTGGGGTTGTCTTCCCAAGATGGATAAATCCATAGTGATCCAAATTGCACAGCTGTGAACATCTGCTGGAATTTTTCTTGCCAGCCTTGGTTGTCAATTTGTGATAACTCTATTTGTGAATGAATAGCAGATTCATGTTCGAGAGCCTTACATGCTAGATCAAAAGCATTGCGCTCTGTGAAATGCGCTTGGATGATGAGGTTAGACCAGATCGGATGGTCACCGATCGGTGGCTCAAAAATAGGTTCGTCAGCCGCATCTTCAAATGTAATACTGACAGCCCCACAGTTAAATAGAAGATCTTCAATGCGCTCACTTGATGCAGCATCTATTTGCAAGCGCAATTGAAGCATGATCAGCTATCTTTTTCGGATTCGAGTAATCTCTCTAGATAATGAATGTCCACTTCACCTTTAACAAACTCTGGATCATTCATTAATTTGAGTTGCAGCGGGATATTGGTCTTGATACCGTCAATGATCATTTCTTGCAACGCACCACGCATACGTATAATCGCAGTCTCACGATCATCGCCATAAGTAATTAGCTTGCCAATCATAGAGTCATAGTTGGGTGGTACGCTGTAACCACTGTAGATGTGTGAGTCCACACGCACACCTAATCCGCCGGCACTATGAAAACGTTGAATTTTGCCCGGACTGGGAATGAATGTTTCTGAATCCTCAGCATTCAGTCGGCATTCGACAGAATGTCCGCTGAGATTAATATCATCTTGAGTGAGTGTGAGTTTTTCGCCTGAGGCGATTAATAATTGTTGTTTAACAATATCGACGCCGGTGATAAATTCGGTCACAGGGTGTTCTACTTGAACACGAGTATTCATTTCGATGAAATAGAATTCATTGTTCTCATAAAGGAATTCAAAGGTGCCTGCGCCACGATAACCAATGTGCTTACAAGCATCAGTACAACGTTTACCAATATCTTGGCGTTGTTGTTCAGTCAGCCCAGGTGCGGGTGCTTCTTCTATCACTTTTTGATGTCGACGCTGCATGGAACAATCTCTTTCACCTAGAAAGATAGCGTTACCAAAAGAATCAGCCAGGACTTGTATTTCAATATGGCGAGGAGTCTCAAGAAACTTCTCCATATACAAAGTATCGTTATTAAATGCATTAGCGGCTTCTGCACGTGTCAAAGATATCGCTTCGGATAACTCATCATCACCACGTACAATACGCATACCCCGTCCACCACCACCACCAGCGGCCTTAACGATAATAGGATAGCCTATTTCAATAGCTAATTTGGAATTGCTAGCGAAATCATCTGTAAGTGGTTCTGGTGAGCCGGGCACACATGGAACTCCTGCTTCTTGCATGGCTTGCTTGGCAGAAATTTTGTCTCCCATCTTGCGAATGGTCTCAGCGGTTGGGCCTATGAACACAAAGCCACTGGATTCGACGCGTTCGGCAAAGTCATCATTTTCAGACAGGAATCCATAGCCGGGGTGTATAGCAGTTGCATCGGTCACTTCTGCTGCGCTGATGATCGCGGGGATATTGAGATAACTTTCGGTCGAAGGTGCAGGGCCAATACACACAGATTCATCAGCGAGTTTTACGTGTTTGAGATCGCGATCAACAGTAGAGTGTATTGCAACGGTTTTTATACCTAACTCACGGCACGCACGCAGAATCCTCAATGCAATTTCACCGCGGTTGGCAATAACAACTTTTTCTAACATGATAATTTTTTCTTCAAGTGTAAGGTTTTTATGTGGACATTAAACTTAGCTTAAGATCCACACAGCGTGTTTTTCTTGATAACTTCTATTCGATTACAAATAGAGGCTGATCAAATTCAACCGGCTGTCCATTTTCAGCAAGAACCGCTTTCACTGTGCCTGACTTATCACTTTCAATCTGATTGAGCATCTTCATTGCTTCTATGATGCAAAGTGTATCTCCTGCTTTTACTTGCTTGCCGATTTCTGTAAATGGCGCAGCACCTGGAGATGAAGCTTCATAAAAAGTGCCTACCATTGGAGATTTAACTTGGTGTCCTGATACCGCTGCATCTTCAGTGCTAGCCGCCGCTTCACTGGGGGCGGCAGCTGGCGCTGCTACGGGTGCCGGTGCTGCTGCATACTGTACTGGAGCTGCGGCTATAGGGCTTTTTATTTCGCGTGTAATTCTTACCGATTCTTCACCTTCGGCGATTTCAATTTCTGCGATACCTGATTCTTCGAGTAACTCGATGAGTTTTTTTATCTTACGTATATCCATAGTTAATGTTTTTTTTAAGTAGTGATCTGTTGATGTGCTGCCTGTAAAGCCAGCAAATAACCTTGTTTGCCCATGCCGCTGATAACGCCAACAGCAATATCTGATAGATAAGAAACCTGTCGAAAATCTTCACGTGCAAAGACATTAGAAAGATGAACTTCAATGAAGGGGATAGATACTCCAAGAAACGCATCACGTAGGGCAATACTGGTGTGAGTGAAGGCGCCTGGATTGATCAATATGAAGGCCGTGTTATTGTTCTTGGCCGCATGAATTTGATCGATCAAAACATGTTCGGCGTTGCTCTGACAGTGTTCTAATGTGTGTCCTAGCTGGTTGGCCTGTTGCGCGGTCTGTTCAACGATATCTTCTAGCGTATCGTAGCCATAGACTTCTGGTTCACGAGTCCCTAGCAAATTTAGATTTGGGCCATTTAATAACAATATAGTACTCATGATAATTCTTTAGTGTTGTGTATTCATGATGTTAAATGACATCCTTATGTCAATGTTTTCCGGCGCTGGTTTTAACAATATTGTCTAGAGCTTAGATGTCATCCAATGCGCCGTAAGTGCTGATGTGTGCTGGTTGTCATTAAAATAGCGAGAAACTGTGATTATTTTTATATGTTTCAGAGCTATGTTAATAGTGCTGTTTGACCACTTCTTTAATAGATTAGTGAGAGGTGGACTCGCCGCACAGCAATCTATCTTTATAGACGTTAGAGATAGTAACTGAGAGTGTTGTTTAATAAAAGCTATTTATGAGCAAGTTTGCAGATAATACCTTCATTTTCATGGTAGTTAGACGATTTTAACTCAAAGACTGTTCAATTTTTGAGCTTAAAATGATTGATGTGTTCGACGAATGCCGGTGCATCAATGAACCCCACTAAACGTGAGGGTTTGTGTTCTTTCCCATTGTTATCAAAAAATAACAAGGCCGGTGGGCCAAACAATCCCAGAGAGGTTAACAATGCTTGATCTTCTTGATTATTCTCAGTGACATCAGTTTGAATTAATATGAAGCCATCTAGCGTCGATTGAACGTTATTGTCAGTAAAAGTGTAGGCATCCAACTCTTTGCATGAGATGCACCAGTCGGCATAGAAGTCCAATAATACTGGCTTAGATTGAGCACGTGCTAACTCTAAAGTTGCCTGTAAGCCTGCCACTCCACGGATTTGTTGGAACTCTAAATGTTGCACGCTATTTGAGTGTTGCTCGGCGCTCACGAGAATATTTTGTAAAGGCTTCACCAGACTCTTACTGCCCGCACTGGCACCTATCAATAACAGGGTGCCGTAGATTAATAATAACCATGCGAGAGTTTGGCGAACACGTGCCCAAGCCGTGTGAGATGAATTGAATACACCCATGAACATAGCGCAGCCGATCAATAATGTGCCGGATAAGGCAAGAATAATGGGCATTTCCAGGATTCGTTCTAGGAACCAAATAGCTAATGCCAACAGCATCACGCCAAACACTGCTTTGATAGGCTCCATCCATCCGCCGGCTTGTGGAAGATATTTACCCGCTGAAGTTCCGATCAATAATAAGGGTAGACCCATGCCCATACTTAAGGCGAACAACGCTAGACCTCCGACTACAGGATCGCCAGTTTCAGCAATATAAATTAAGGCACCGATCAATGGCGCAGTCACGCAGGGCCCGACGATTAAGGCTGACAATAATCCCATCACGGCAGCACCAATATAAGAGCCATGTTTCTGTTGGCTACTCATGGCGCTTAAACGCGACTGTATGGCACTTGGCATTTGTAGCTCATAAAAGCCGAACATAGACAGTGATAAAATCACAAAGAGCAATGCGAAACTGCTGATAATCCATGGATTCTGGAACCAAATTTGTAAGTTAGCTCCAGTCAAACCTACGAGCACTCCCGCGAGAGTGTAAGTGAATGCCATTGCCAATACATAGACTAGAGATAGTCTAAAGCCTCGCGCGGCACTCATAGTGCCACTCTGTCCCGCAATGATGCTGGATAATATTGGAATCATTGGGAATACACAGGGTGTGAACGCTAACAATAATCCTGCCAACAAAAATAGCCATATGACGGTACTGAGATTTTGATTTGATAGGCGCTGGGCAAATTGATCTTGTTCTGAAATTTGAGTAGTTATATTGTCGCTGGTTGAAAGTGCTGGGGAAGGTGAGCTGGTTGATGTGGTGTTCGATAGTGAGATTTCTAATGTGCGTGTAGTGGGTGGATAACACAGTCCTGCATGAGCGCAGCCTTGGTAGCCAATTTGCAAGGTGACTGTCCGTCCGGCGTTAATAATAGGTACGGACAACTCTAATTGTTGTTCATAAATTTCTACATCACCAAAAAATTCATCGTGTTGCTGTTTTCCCGCCGGCAGAACTATGTCACCAAGTTGTGCATTATCACTGCTGACTGATATGCGTTTTTTATATAGATAGTATTCGTCCGCTATTAGCCAATAAAGCTTCACTTGATTACTAGTATCTGCATTGGCACTTAATTGAAAAGCTTGATCTACACTTAAAAAACTAGGTTCAGGGGCATCATCAAATAACCCATCTGCATACGAGCTATTGATTAATAGTGCGATGAAAAAGCTTATTATGAAATTTCTTTTTGTATCCATGAGAGATAGGTGTCCGTTGTTTCACTGACAGGGTGTGCGATGAATTCTGGAACATCAAAAGAGTGATGTGCCTCTATGTAATCCTTAACACTGGGTATCTTGTGATTCAGAGTTTTCATTATAACAAGACACTCTTGATCCTCGATAAGTTCATTTTGCCAAAAATACAAAGATAGTGCGCTAGGTATTATATTCGCGCAAGCAATCATATGCTGTTCCAACAGATGCTTGCTACAACTTCGCGCTTCTTCCATCTGGGGGAAACTCGTCATAATCAGCATCATCTGTGATGTTGATGATTTGTGTGTGGATTTCATTGTGGCTGTATTCATAAGTTTATACTCAATAGGTTGACAGTGATATTTGATCGTTTGCTCACAACGTGTTATTTGATCACCGATGCAATATGCGCGTGAGCATAGTTAAGTCAAAAGCCATGGCTGACAATTATTTTTTGCTCCAGTATTGAAAAATAATGTTTTGTCACCATATATCTGTGTATGAAACATCACAATGTTATTAGTTAGATGCGACCATTTCCTATTCTGCTAGCGCTGTTTATAGTACTGCCATTGGTTGAGATTACCTTATTCATCCAAATTGGTGGATTTATCGGAGCATTGGCTACGGTAGCGTGTGTCGTCCTAACAGCATTGGCTGGTGTGACATTGCTACGTGCGCAAGGTTTTCAAACCATGGCTAAATTTCAACAGCAAGTAGCTGTAGGTGAAATGCCTGCCGAGACCATGCTAGAGGGAGTTGCTTTAATCATCGGTGGGGCGTTGTTACTCACACCGGGATTTTTGACCGATAGTGTGGGATTGATGTGTTTATTACCATTCACGCGCCGCGCAATTATCGCTGGGTTATTAAAAAGACTCAGTGTGAAAAGCTTTTCGGGTACGGTCGGTGGTTCATCATCATTCACGCAAGATCCCCGCATTATTGAGGGTGAAGCTAAGCGTAAAGATCAACCGCCATCAGAATAAGATGACTCGAAAACAATGCTGTATTCGACCTTGAAAATAGGCCGTATTGACAGATAAACACCAGTGTTCATAAGCAGGGATTAGAGGAAAACGCTGTTGCTTGACTTATGATTGCCGGACAGTATGATTGGCACTCATTATACTAGAGTGCTAAAAAACAGCAACTATCTGTTTTTAAGAGAATTTTTTATTAAGCAAACGCTTTATTTGAACATTTTAACGTAGAATTTAATTGTTAGGAGATGAGAAACATGAACTTACGTCCTTTACACGACCGTATCGTCGTTAAACGAATGGAAGAAGAACGCACAAGTCCTGGTGGCATTGTGATCCCTGACTCAGCCACTGAGAAGCCTAGTAAAGGTGAAGTGATGGCTGTGGGTAATGGTAAAGTCAGTGAAAACGGTGACGTTCGTCCTGTCGACGTAAAAGTTGGCGACACTGTGCTATTTGGCAAATATTCCGGTACTGAAGTTAAGGTCGACGGTGATGACCTACTTGTTATGCGTGAAGATGACGTCATGGCAGTGATTGAAGGTTAGTCCTCAATTCATAACCCAGTTCACTAAAAATTGATAATTTAAATATAACGAAGGTAAACACAAATGAGTGCAAAACAAGTTACTTTTGGAGATGAAGCCAGAGCCAGAATGGTTGCTGGAGTCAACATCTTAGCAGACGCAGTAAAAGCTACACTAGGTCCTAAGGGGCGTAACGTAGTATTGGATAAATCTTTTGGTGCTCCAACCGTCACTAAAGACGGTGTATCAGTCGCTAAAGAAATCGAATTAGAAGATAAGCTCGAGAACATGGGCGCACAAATGGTTAAAGAAGTGGCTTCTCAAACGTCAGATGTGGCGGGTGATGGCACCACGACTGCAACTGTACTCGCACAATCTATTGTGCGTGAAGGTATGAAAGCCGTTGCTGCTGGCATGAATCCAATGGATTTAAAGCGCGGTATTGATAGAGCCGTAACAGCTGCGGTAGAAGAATTGAAATCATTATCAGAGCCATGTGCTGATAACAATGCTATCGCACAAGTGGGCAGTATCTCAGCTAACTCTGACAGCTCAGTCGGTGACATCATTGCAGAAGCTATGGACAAAGTGGGCAAAGAGGGTGTAATTACTGTTGAAGAAGGTAATGCACTAGAAAACGAACTAGATGTGGTTGAAGGTATGCAGTTTGATCGTGGTTACCTATCTCCATACTTCGTAAACAATCAAGATAGCATGACATGTGATATGGATGACCCGTTCATTCTTTTGCATGACAAGAAAGTGTCTAATATTCGTGACTTACTTCCATTATTAGAAGGCGTTGCAAAATCAGGTCGTCCATTAATGATCATCGCAGAAGACGTGGAAGGTGAAGCGCTAGCAACACTCGTTGTGAATACAATTCGTGGCATTGTTAAAGTCGCAGCAGTGAAAGCGCCTGGTTTTGGTGATCGTAGAAAAGCTATGTTGCAAGATATCGCTATCCTTACCGGTGGTACTGTCATTTCAGAAGAAGTTGGTTTGTCTCTAGAAAAAGCCACTTTAGAAGAATTAGGTACAGCTAAGCGTGTTCACATCTCTAAAGAGAACACCACAATTGTTGATGGTTCAGGTCAGGCGGGTGAGATCACTGCACGGGTTGAACAGATCCGTGCACAAATCGAGGAGTCATCTTCAGATTACGACAAAGAAAAACTACAAGAGCGTATGGCAAAACTTGCTGGCGGTGTTGCAGTAATTAAAGTCGGTGCAGCTACAGAAATGGAAATGAAAGAAAAGAAAGCCAGAGTAGAAGATGCCTTGCACGCAACACGCGCTGCAGTTGAAGAAGGTGTGGTACCTGGTGGTGGTGTTGCGTTGATTCGAGCGCGCAAAGCACTGAATGATGTGAAGGGTGATAATGCTGACCAAGACGCCGGTGTTAACATCGCACGTCGCGCGATGGAAGAGCCATTACGTCAAATTGTTGCTAATGCAGGTGATGAAGCTTCTGTGATTTTAGCCAAAGTTGACGAAGGTGAAGGCAATTACGGTTACAACGCGGCTACTAGTGAGTACGGCGACATGATTGCTATGGGTATTTTAGATCCAACTAAAGTGACACGTTCTGCGTTGCAAAACGCAGGTTCAGTCGCGGGTCTTATGATTACTACACAAGCGATGGTAGCAGAACTCCCTTCTGATGATTCTCCAATGGCAGGCGGTGCGCCTGACATGGGTGGAATGGGTGGCATGGGCGGCATGATGTAAATCATGCGCTAGTCCTATGCTGCTATGCAGATCTTCTTTGATCTGTATATCAGACGACTCTAAAAATCCCCTAGCTTGGTCGAGAATTTATCTTGAGTGAGTGAGGGGATTTTTTTTGCATGTCAGTATCAGTCAATATTGGATTCTTGCATCCTCTTGAATTACAGGGCAGTCTTGTTACTTGGATTATTTGAGCAGACAGACATTGTGCATATAGACCCAATTACACATGTGATTAAGCAGGCAGAGTATTTGCCATCACCTAATAAAAATCAGCGCCCTGATGAGGCGTTAATCGATTTGATTGTGATTCACAATATCAGTTTGCCACCTGGGCAATATGGTGGGGGCTATGTACAAAAGTTTTTTCTCAATCAATTAGATACACGTTCACATCCATATTTTGAGAGCATCAAATCATTATGTGTCTCCAGTCATCTATTGATCGAGCGTGATGGTGAGTTGACACAATTTGTGCCCTTCAATGAGCGAGCATGGCATGCGGGAGAATCTATTTATCAACAGCGCACAGCCTGTAACGATTTTTCTATCGGTATAGAGTTGGAAGGCACTGATAGTGAGGCTTATACGACGCAACAGTATGACAAGTTAAACCAAGTATTAGCCTGTTTGATAGCGCATTATCCATCTCTGAGAGCAGATAAAATTGTAGGGCATAATGATATTTCACCGGGTCGTAAAACCGATCCTGGGCATGCATTTGAATGGAGCCGTATTAAAGTTTAATCGTCAGTACAGATGCAAATTAATCTGTACTCACCTGCCATGTTTCGTCATTCTCAATAATGTTAAGTAATAAGCGAATATTTGGATGAGCATCAGGGTGCATTAGCTCATCAGCTACATAATCCCCGAATAGTTCAAGCCCCGTCTGTGCCTGCTGTCGGCCGATAGTGTTATCAGGATTGCGAGAAATGGCGAAGTAAATTTTCAGTGAAGCTTGTTTGCCGGAGATATTTGGCAAAATGTGCTGCGTGTCGGTCTGTGTATTTCGTACAATGAGTTGCGTTATATGTGCACTATCTGCAAGTTGTGCAAAGCCTGCGCCAAAATTTTTATCTGCCATGGTTTGTTCCCTGTGAGCCGACTAACAATAATTGATATACTGAGCGTACTCAGTCTATCGTGTTGGGCTATAAGACGCCAAATACAAAATTAAAATACTTCTTATGCGTTCAGCCATACATAAAAATCGCCAACTTATAATCCAGCATCAATTAGAGTCCGTATTCAAGATTGGTAAGGTAGGGATAGAGAAAGAATCTTTGCGTGCTGATTATTCTGGTGTGATTGCCAATAGCGATCATCCAGCGGCATTGGGTGCTAGTTTGACTCATCCTTACATCACTACAGACTATTCTGAGGCCTTATTAGAATTTGTGACGCCTCCATTAAGTTCAGGTGAGGAGGCGATTGAGTTTCTGAGTAAGATTCATGAATACGTATACCCAAACATCAAACAAGAATGTCTGTGGCCGGCAAGTATGCCGTGCAAACTAATGGGTGAGCAGAGTATTCGGATTGCTGAATATGGCGACAGTAATATTGGTCAGATGAAGCATGTGTATCGTAAAGGATTGGGCTACCGTTACGGTAAAATGATGCAGGTTATCGCAGGCATTCATATCAACTTATCTATCCATGAAGATTTCTGGCCACGATGGCAGCAAGCGCGCAATCACCAGGGTGAGTTGAGCGATTTCATTAATCAAGAATATTTTAAAGTAATCAGAAACTTGCAGCGCATCGGTTGGTTAATTCCTTATTTGTTTGGTGCTTCACCTGCTGTAGATAAATCCTTCACTCATCAAGGTGTAAAAGATTTGAAGCGTTGGGATGACGATACTATGTATGGACAATATGCTACCTCATTGAGACTAGGGGATATTGGCTACACCAATCACAGAGAAAATGAAATTGGCATAAAAGCGTGCTATGACAATTTACAGGATTATGTGCAGTGTTTAACACGAGCCATAGAAACACCCTATCGTGCATACGAAGAAATTGGTGTGCAGACCGATGGTGAATATCGACAATTAAATGCCAATATTCTGCAGATAGAAAATGAATACTACGGCACGGTACGTCCTAAGCAATTATCTAAAAGTAATGAAAAACCCACACATGCTCTCATGGAGCGAGGAATACGCTATGTAGAAATACGCTCTATGGACATCAATCCATTCTCATCCATAGGCATAGATCAAGCACAGATAGATTTTGTGGAAGTGTTATTCATGCTGTGTTTATTGAGTGATGATGCGCTGATCAGTGAGCGAGAGCAGGAAGAAATTGATATTAATGAATACGAAGTAGCACATCATGGACGCAAGCCAGATCTGCATTTGAGACGAGCAGGTAATAGTATTCCATTGAATGAATGGGCACAGGAATTGTTTGCAGATATGCATTCAGTGGCTGAGTTAATGGGAGATGATGCGCAGAAATATCACAATAGTCTGGATGTGTTTGCAGAGGCGGTTACCGATCATGAACAGACTTTGTCTGCCAAAATGTTACAGCAAATGCAGGCGTCAAAATTATCTTTTTATGATTTTGTTGCTACTATGGGCAAGCAGTACTGTGATCAGTTTTCAGAAATGTCCGATACTGAATTACAACAAGAATTTATCCATTTGGCAGAGCAGAGTCTTATTGAGAAACAACAAATAGAACGTGAGGATAACGTTAACTTCACGGATTTCTTGATGAGTTATTTTTCACAGCGTTTAGATAACACACCATCATAGTATGTCATTTACTGTACTTATTGATTGAAAAAACTAAAGGGACAACAACATGCTTAAACATATTATCTTTTGTTTGATATTGGTTTTATCTTCATCTGCAGTGCTTGCACAACCAGAAAATATTAATGTTCAGCAGCTCCAGCAACTTATGGATGACGACGTGGTAGTTATTGATGTGCGCACCCCAAAAGAATGGAAGCAAACAGGGTTAGTACCTGGTAGTCACGCTATTATGTTTTTTGATGAAAAGCGTCGAGCTGACCCACAGCTATGGATGCAGCAAGCCAGCCAACATATTGCACCTGATCAAGCCGTGGCAATTATTTGTCGTTCAGGTAATCGTAGCTTCACCGTAGGTCGTTACTTGATAGCTCAACATGGCTTTCGCAAAGTCTATAATGTTGAAGGCGGTATCAAAGCATGGAAAAAAGCAGGCTATGCGACAGTCGCACATTAACGACCACACTCAAATGACTGTATTTTAACGACTAGGAAGTTTTAAGTAAGATTTCCAGTTGAATTGCAGTAGGCTTGGAATTAATACGAGTGTGAAAATGGTACTCATGATCATGCCACCTACGATGACTGCCGCTAGGCCTCGATAGAGTTCAGCGCCTGAACCGGCAAATAACACCAACGGTAACATTCCGAAAACGGTAGTTGTGGTACTCATCATAATCGGTCGTATGCGGCTGCGAACGGCATGAATGACTGCCTCGTTACGCACCATACCATCGCGTTCTGAATTACGTGCTTGGTAAACCAATAAAATTGCATTATTCACTACCAAGCCCAATAAAATAATAAAGCCAATCAAAGTCAGTAAATCTGCAGGTAAGCCCAATAACTTGAGGGCTAATACTCCACCGATGGTGGCTAGTGGTAATGCCAGCATGACTAAAAAACTATCTGTAAATGATCGGAATAAAGCGGCCATCAATAATAATAAAATTACCAAGGCCACGATAAAGCTACTGCTCAAATTGCTCACGGCAACCTTCAAACTATCAGCAGAGCCTCCATAACGAATTTCACCATCACTCGGTAAGGTCGCTTCTATGCTGGGCGCTACTTCAGTTTTAATGATTTGTAATGCCTGTTCTAGAGGAATATTTTCTGGTGGTGTCACTTCCAATGTAATAGTACGGCGTCGATCTAAACGTCGAATAGTATTTGGCCCCGCTGTACGTTCTATATCGACCAGCTCGCCAAATGGAATCACACCGGCACCGGGTGTGAATAAAGGAATGGCTTCTAGCTCCTCAGGCGTAGCCCAATCAGAAGCGCGTACTAGTATGTCTAAACGTTCTTCACCATCAAAGTATTCACCGACTTGAATGCCATCACCAAGCATACGTGAGATGCGTGCCAGTGAATCTCTATTCCAACCTGTTTCTCGAAGACGATCATCTAGGGGGGAGAACTGTAACTCAGGTTCAGCTAACTCAAGACCAGGTCGTGGGCGTACACGTGCTCCGGGTAGTTTTTGAGGAATAGTGATAAATCCAGTGCGAGCTGATTCAATCAAAGATTCAATATTGCGACCTTGAATATTGATTTCAATTTCACGATTCGCACCGAAGCCTGAAAATAAAGAGGCTTTGCGCACAACGGCAAAGGTGTCGGGAAAACCACTCACGGCTTGATTGAGTACGGTAGCCAGTTCGTTGACTCGTTCAGGGTCTTCAGCACGACCACCGATAAAGATCGAACCGGCACGAGCGACAAAGAAATACTGTTTTATTTTAGGTTCTTTATCACCTGTTAAATATGGCTCTATGCGATCAGCAATAACCTCACCCATTTCATTTTGTATATGAGTGACATTGACTCCCGGTGGTGGCAGGATAAACCCAAAGACAAGGTTACGATTACCGGTAGGTAGATAATCACGTTCTGGGAATAGCTGAGTAGAGCCCAATACTGACACACCGATTAAAGCTAAGATGATTAACAAACGTTGACTAGGAGTGCGAGTCATCCCAGCGATACTAGCTGTGACTCTGTCCCACGTGTTGGCATGATGATCTACAAATTGCACTTTCTTCAACCACACCATGCTAGCGGCAGGGATCAATACCGTGGCGACAAATAATGAGGCGATAATTGAGGCAGTAATAGCTAATGATAAGTCAGCAAATAATTGTCCGCTTTGATCACGTAAAAACAATACCGGTAAAAAGATTGCCACTGTAGTGGCGGTAGAGGCGAGTAAGGCCGGCCATACTTGCTTGGTACCAATCAAGGCCGCATCAAAACTGTTATAGCCTTTTTCTTTTAAACGTACGATATTTTCCAAAATAATAATGGCAGCATCCATGACCATACCTACAGCAAAAGCCATGGCAGCGAGTGAGATGACATTAATTGATTTGCCTGCTGCTAAGATCACCATGAAGGCAACGCATAAGCACAGGGGAATAGTAATCGTGACCACCATAGTGGCTTTGAGTTTGCGCAAAAACCACCACAACACGAAGATCGCTAGAGCGATACCCATACCAAGATTGCTTTTCAGTAGTTCAATTGCGCTATTAATATAATCAGTTTCGTCGTAAACCTGAGTAATTGAGAGCTTGGAGCGCTGCAATGGCCCATCGCGTAATTCTTGCATGGCCAGCCTTAGATCAGACATGACTTCAAGGACATTCACCCCCGTTTCTCGGTAGGCATTGACAGCAATAGCGGGCTCACCACGCGTGATAACAAAGTTATCTTTATCAGCGGCTTGGACAATGACGGTAGCAATGTCGCGTAGATAAACCGCCTGACCATCACGAGACTCAAGAATTAATTGATCCAATTCGAGCGGGTCTAGTTCTCCTGTATAACGAAGAACATAACGTCTCTTGCCGACATCTGAGGTGCCGCCTGAGACGTCATTGTTATTGCCTACAATATTCGCAGCAGCGACCAAATCAACGCCAATACCTGCGGCTTTATAGGGGTCGACAGAAATTCTGACTTCACGTTCATTGCCGCCACGTACCTCAGATAAAGCTACTCCTGCAACACGTTCGAAGCGTGACTGCACTACTTCCTCTACATAATCACGATAATCTTCTATGTTATTTTCATTGCCTGGCTGAGGTTTGATAATAAACCAAGCGATAGGGCGACTGCGTCCACCGGCGGTGCTGAGGATGGGTTCATCCGCCTCGACAGGATATTGTGGAACTCGGTTGAGGCGATTAATGACTTCGATCAAGCCTCTTTCTAAACTGAAGTCGACATCAAAAGAAATAGTAATACGACCTGAACCTTGGCGAGCTTCTGAGAGTAATTCAGTCATGCCCGGTAAGCCGCGTAATTGATCTTCTTGCGGCTCTATGATCTCTGCTTCGACTTCCTCTGGAGCGGCGCCACGCCATGCAGTGGTAATAGTGATTTCAGGACGTTCGACTTCAGGTGTTAATTGAATAGGCAGGGCTTTTAGTGACATTAAGCCAAATAGGATCAGTAATAATCCAGTCACAAGTCCTGCAATGGGATTACCTAAAATGAGTTTAGTCGGACTCATCAGTATTATTCAATAATAGTGACAGTTTCATTAGGACGAAGACGCTCACCCCCGCGAGTCACTACACGATCATTAGCAGCGATATCTCCAATCACTTCAATATAATCACCATCACCAACACCTACATCAATAATAACTTTTTGTGAGATGTTTTCATCGGTAATCTTGAAAACACTCAGACTGCCGCGTCGTATCACTAGTGCATCACGATGGATGGAAACAACCTCGCGTGCTGCTGAAGTCGGAATGATAGCTCGTATTAACGTGCCGGGTGGGAGATTGACCTCAGGCTTCAAGCGCAATTCAAACAGTCGAGCAGTGGTAGTTCCTACCGGTACGATAGTATCTACACTGGCATAAAAACTGCTATTAAAGTTTTTGATTTTTAAACGTTGACCATGTGTGATCAAAGGATAAATCTTCTGTGGCACCCGCACGACAATTTCTAATGCTTCAGTATCAATTAGTCGAACCGCATTAGTACCATCTTTCACCCACTCGCCGACTTGCAATAGACGTTCGGTGACGACACCATCAAAGGGTGCGCGAATTGAGGAGCGTTGGATACGTTCATTAATCTGTGATGCACGTGCTTGTGCGGCTAATATTGAATTGCGGGCAATAGATCGCTCAGAGATGGCAATGTCTAGCATGTCTTCAGAAACGTTATTTTGCTGCAAAAGTTTTTCAAATCGTTTCACTTGCTTATCACTGAGGATGAACTTTGCTTTTTCACTCTCAATGGTGGCTAACTCTTCCTTATAATCTTGCTGTAAAAAGACGTCATCTAGTTTGACCAAAATATCGCCTTTCTTAACACGATCACCGACGTCTGCAATCCATTGTAAGCGTCCTTCAACTTCTGTTGATAGACGAGCATTATTTTCACTGATCACATGGCCAGAGAATTCCGCCATAGGCGCCAGTTCTCTTAACTGTGCAATATCCACAACCACGGGAATGGTACGGCTGGGTGGTCCTTCAGCAATAGCACTGGATATGCACAAAGCAATAGTGAGTAGGGATTTGATGTATTTAGATTGATTCATGTTTAATGCTAGGTAGATGATCGTAAAAAACAAGTCATACAAGACTCAAGTTCAGACACTCAATATGAGGTGAAGTTTACACTGCATTTAATGCGCCTGAACAGCTACTACCTTGGCCTGCTGTACAACCATAACAATGATTACCAGTTTTTATCGGTATATGATCTAGACTGACTTCTAGAAAGTCACGCACATGCAGTGCTATTTCATCTTTATCTGCTATCGGATGTTCTAGCATTTGGTTGAAGTCACAGTCGTAAAGATTGCCCTGCCAGTCCACACTCACGGTATTTTTACACATCACATGTTGTAAATTACTGTCTAAGTGACTGGCACGCAGTGTGTCCAGATAGCTATCAAAATGACCGGTTGATAATAGACTACTGCCAAAGCGCTGAATGGGCATGTTGGTGATGACAAATAATTCATTAAATACGATATCAAAATCTTCAGCTAAACGCTGTGTATAGTCATGTTGCAATACTTCTTGTGATGGAGGTAGAGTCGGGCCAGCTGGGTTATACACCAGATGCAAGGGTATATGTTTGCCATAGCCGAGTCGGTTGAGTAACTGCAAGCCAAGAATGCTATCAGCGAATACTCCCTTACCACGCTGCAGATCGACATTTTTTTCTGTGTAACAGGGCAGTGAGGCAACCACTTCGACCTCGTGCGCGGCTAGGAAGGAGGCTAAATCTTCTTGTTCTGGCTCAAATAAAATCGTTAAATTACAACGATCACGAACTGCTACATCATGCTGGTGAGCATAGGTGACTAAATCTTTGAAACGCTCGTGTAATTCTGGTGCGCCACCTGTTAGATCAATCAAACTGAACGCACGCGTACTGATTAGCTCAAAGAGTACATCCAGTGTTTCATTACTCATCATCTCGGTTCGTGTGGGGCCAGCATTGACATGACAGTGGGTGCAGGACTGATTGCACTTATAACCGAGGTTAATTTGCAAAGTGTCTATGCTGCCACGGCGAATGGCTGGAAAATCACCCGGTATTAATAAATGTTTGGTTTCTCTCATATCAACGGCCCAGTCGCCAAGTTTGAAATTGTTTTAATAATTTTCGTTGTAAAGCAGTAAATTTTTTCTGGCGCCATTGTCCGGCCACCAAGCGATTAATCTCACCACGAGTAGGATATAGATGTACAGTCTGAAGAATTTTGTTCAAGCCTAGATTATGCGTTTTGGCTAGAACAAACTCAGCCATCAGTTCACTGCCGTGTTCACCTACTATGCACACACCTAATATCTTATCACTGTTACCTTGAGTGATGACCTTAATAAAACCCGCAGTGGCTTCGTCTGTGATGGCGCGGTCAATATCATCCATGGGAAAGAAACTGACTTGATGCGGGATTTTCTCATCCAATAATTGCTGTTCACTCAAGCCCAAACTGACAATTTCAGGGTCGCTGTAAATAGCTCGTGGAATATTATCTAGTTGGCATTTGAATTGTTTAAAGGGTCTAAACAATGCATTAAATGCGGCATACCATGCTTGGTGTGAGGCACTATGGGTATATTGCATGGGACTGGTAATATCACCGCAAGCATAAATGTTTGGATAATTAGTTTGCAGTCGGTCATTAGTAACTACCTGTCCGCGTTCATTGGTCTCAATATTAAGTGCTTCACAGCCATCTAAAGAGGGTTTGCGTCCAGTTGCAATCAGGCAGTGGCTAAAAGAGATGTCTAATGTTTCAGTATGTTGCTCACCTCGAAGACTAAAACCACTCTCACTATGATTGAATTCCAGTGCATTAAAATTATTGTGAATTTTAACGCCATCCTGTTCTAATGCTTGTTGTAATACCTGAGCTGCCTGTTGATCTTCGTTGATGCAAATTCTATCGGCGCGATTGATAAGGGTGACGTGTGATCCTAGACGTGCAAAAGCTTGGCCCAGTTCACAGCCAATGGGTCCAGCACCGACAATTAATAATTGTTCAGGTAACTGCTCTAATTGCCAAATGCTGTCACTGGTTAAGTAATCAATATTTTCCAGTCCGGGAATTTTTGGGATGCTTGGCGTGGCGCCACCAGCAAGAATAATATTTTTTGCACTTAAGAGTGTTTGTGTATTTTCAGTACTGACTTTAACCTGCCACGGCGACATGATTTCAGCATGGGCTTGATAACACTCTACACCCATATCTGTGTAGCGTTGTACTGAATCTTTAGGTGCGATAGTGCTAACTTTTTCGTGCACTCTTTGCATGACTTGTTTGAACTGAATGCTGTACTCAGCCTGCTCGATACCAAAACTTTTATGCTCACGTATATCACGCACAAATTTTGCAGTACGCAGAATCGATTTTGATGGTACACACCCAGTATTCAGACAATCGCCACCCATATGATTTTTTTCAATCAAAGCGACTTTGCCCTGTAGTGTTTGAGTGGTGTAGGCAGATACTAAACCAGCGGCACCACCTCCAATGACGATCGTGTGGTAATCAAATTTTTTGGGCTTCTGCCATTCTTTATACAGCCGCCAATGGGTGATTCTATTGCCCAGTTGATTGCTTATGAAAGGTAAGCAACCCAGCAGCAGCAAAGATAGTAATAGAGGTAAAGAGAGAATATCGTTGACGTGTGTAATCTTGGCTAATTCTGTTCCTGCATTCACATACACAAATGTGGCGGGCAACATGCCTAGCTGTGAGACGATATAGTAAGTTCGAGCAGGAATCGGTGTCAGTGCCATCAATAGGTTGACTAAGAAAAAAGGAAAGGCGGGTACTAAACGTAGAAATAACAAATAAGAAGCTCCTTGCTGCTGTATTTTTTGGTTGATTACAGCCAATCGTTGCTGATAGCGTGTTTGGATGAAGTCATGTAAAAAAAAACGTGCGAACAAGAAGCTTACTAAAGCACCTAGCGATGAAGCAAAAGAGACTAAAATTGCTCCGTTTATGAGGCCGAATAAAGCGCCACCCGCCAGAGTAAAAATAAGTGCTCCAGGTAAGGCCAGACCTGCCATCACCACATAGGTAACGAAGTAAATAATCATGCTACGCAGAGGGAATTCTTGCACGAGAGAATTAAGCGATTGTTGATGGTCTTTTAGCTGGCTTAATGTGAGGTATTGACTAAGATTGAACCATTGAGCCGCAAAAAAAATCGCCGCAATGATCAACAAAAATACTATAATTCGCTTCATTTTGGCCTCTATCACTTAGAGTGTTGAATAACATAAATACCTGTTTTTGAGTCTACATCAAATCCAACATATTTGTCGTATTTAACTTTTGGTGGATAAGTGGAGTTTTTTTGTTTCTAACAAGAAGGCATCTAAAAGCACATAAACAATCTAATTAATAAGGAGCTGTATGAGATTAATCAGTTTTAAACAGGCACAGGAGCAGTATTGGGGTGTGGATCTTGGTGAACAAATTTTTGTGCCATGTCGTCATCCAGAGTGGGACAGACAAATAGATTCAATGTTGGCTTTGATTGATGCGGGCCCCGATGCATTAGTACAATTAAAATTATTATTGGATAATGTTGATGCGAGTCATTGTGTTAACCCCCAACAGATAGAATGGTTGGCGCCCATTCCAAGGCCGCGCCAAAACGTTATGTGTCTTGGTCTGAACTATAAAGATCACGTAGAAGAAACGGCTACCGAAGAAGTCAAACTGCCACGTTCTCCCATTGTGTTCACTAAAGCTGCCAATAGCGTCAACGGGCCTTATGCAGATATCGAAATTAATCCTGAGATCTCATCCAAGATGGACTGGGAAGTTGAACTGGCGGTGATTATGGGTAAGACCGGTATGAGCATTATAGAAGAAGAGGCTATGGATTATGTATTTGGTTATACCGTGCTCAATGATGTAACGGCACGTGATCGTCAAAAGTGGCACAAGCAATTTTTCATAGGTAAGAGTTATAAAGGGACTTGTCCTATGGGGCCTGCGATTGTGACGGCAGATGAAATTGCGGACCCACATAATTTAAATGTGATCAGTCGTGTCAATGGTGTTGAGAAACAATCATCCAATACTGTGCATCAAATTTTTTCTATTGCCAACGTCATTGCTGTTCTGTCACAGGGGATGGAGTTGGAGGCCGGCGATATCATTGCTACTGGTACACCAAGTGGTGTCGGCTATGCACGCACACCTCCTGAGTATTTAATGCCGGGTGATGTGGTTGAATGTGAAGTTGAGCATATCGGTAAGATTACCAATAATATTACTCAACGTGTATCTCGCTAGACTGGCACAGCGCTGGCAACAGCCTGCTGGTTACAAAGAGGTATTAGAGATAGTCGTGCCCATGGTGCTTAGCACTGGGGCATGGAGTATTTTATTTTTCATGGACCGAGTGTTTTTAACTTGGTATTCCTCTGATGCAATTGCCGCTTCCTTACCTGCAGGAATGGCCAGTTTTGCTGTGGTATGTTTGTTTGCTGGTACGGCAGTGTATGTGAATACTTTTGTGGCGCAATATCATGGTGCTAAACAGGATGACAAGATCGGTGCCATCATTTGGCAGGGTGTTTATTTAAGTTTGTTGTCTTTGTCGCTGATCATTCCCGCCTATTATTTTGCAGATATCATTTTTCAATGGACAGGCCATGAGCCACAAATATTAGCACTGGAAATTGAGTATTTTAGAACACTTATGTATGCCGCAGTTTTTGGCGTGCTAAATAATACTCTATCCAGTTTCTTTTCAGGTTTGGGCCGTGCCTATGTAGTCATGTGGGTGAGTATAGTCATCATGCTGGTGAATTTATCGCTAGATTATGTGTTGATCTTTGGTCATTTTGGATTTCCAAGTTTGGGTATGAAAGGGGCCGCCATCGCGACCAATATCGCGATTATTACAGGAGTGATGATATATGCAGTCATGATATTAAAGCCCCATAATCAATTGCAATTTAATTCACTTAAACATTGGATGTTCAATAAGGCCTTATTTAATCGCTTGATATATTTTGGTTTCCCCAACGGTCTACGTTTGTTCATAGATATGAGTTCTTTTACGGCTTTTTTAATGATTGTGGGTATGTTGGGTAAAGATAGCCTCATTGCCAGCAATATTGCATTCAATATTAACGCATTGTCTTATATACCGATGATGGGATTAATGATTGCTGCTTCGGTATTGGTGGGGCAACACCTAGGGAACAATAATGCGCAATTAGCAGAACGTGCAACTTGGTCAACTTTACATTTGGGTTTGGTGTTCTTTTCGATATTAGGATTGCTATATATTTTATTACCGGGATTATTTATTTGGCCGTATCTGCAAGCAAGTGAATTTGATCAACTCGATAGTCTTGCGTTAGTGGTTGTATTATTAAGATTTGTTGCATTCTTGGGACTATTTGATGCTACTTTTTTAATTTTCTTGGGCGCTTTAGAGGGTGCCGGTGATACTCGTTTCATTATGAAAATGAGTTTTATTATTTCTGTATTGCTAATGGTTGTGCCAAGCTACTTTTATGTGAAGTATATGTCTGCAGATGTGATTGGCTTATGGATGATCATTACTTTTCATGTCATCGTCTACAGTGGAGTTTTCTATCGTCGCTTTAAAAATGGTTTATGGAAAGAAATGCGAGTCATACATTGAACCATGCGTTGAGAGTTGCATTTAATAAAGTGATATAAAATATTAAGAAACTAGAGACGCTGTATTATCAAACCAACATCTCTAATGCTCAAAGCCTGATTCGTGATGTATGTTCATCAGCAGAAGCAAACACGGCTGTCCAGTGCTGTCTTTAATGAATATTAAAACGATCAAGATTCATCACTTTAGTCCAGGCTTTGATAAAGTCCTTTATGAATTTTTGATTGGAATCTTCACAGGCATAATATTCAGCTATTGCTCGTAGCTGAGAGTTAGAACCAAACATCAAGTCAAAACGCGAGGCGGTCCATCTGCCTTGCTGAGAGCTTCGGTCCTTACCTATAAAGTCCTCTTTATCATCACTGCTGGGCTCCCAGACTATATTCATATCTAATAGATTAACAAAGTAGTCATTACTCAATGTGCCGACTTTGTCTGTGAACACGCCCTTATCAGATTGCTGAAAGTTAGCACCCAATACACGCATGCCTGCCACTAGTACACACATCTCAGGCGCGCTCAATGTGAGTTGTTGTGCATGATTTAACAACAAGTCCTCTGATGACACAGTGTGTTTAGCTTTTAGATAGTTTCTAAAACCATCTGCAGTTGGTTCTAACACTATTATTATTCAGAGGATTTTTTTGTTTGCGAAGTGACTAGGGCGCCAGCAGGTAATCTCGCATATATTGATTGACCGTGGTTTTATAACCTTTTTCCTCACGGGTAATTAATAACACAGCAAGTTGCTCTTGTTCTGCAATGGCCAGTGCTTGGGTTGGACCAAGTACCAGAAAGGCCGTGGCCCATGCATCAGCAATGGCGGTGGATTCATGCGCGATCGTGACTGATCCTAGATTATGCTGAACGGGAACACCTGTCTGAGGATTAATGGTGTGTGAATATAACTGACCTTCATGTTCAAAGAAGTTGCGATAGTCGCCAGAAGTCGCTACTGCAATATTATCCAGTGATAGTATTTGTTCGATTTCACCTCGTTGAATATGAGGTGCTTCTATACCTATACGCCAAGCGTCACCATGGTAGCCAACCCCTTTGCATTTCACTTCACCCCCTATTTCAACCATATAATTTTCTACCCCGGCTGATTCCATGATGCTAGCAATTTCATCTACACCATAGCCTTTGGCAATAGCAGATAAGTCTACATATAAATCTTTAATATTTTTATATAGGGCGGGTGGGTCAAGACGTGCGTTGAGATGTTGCGCTCCCACACTGCGCATAGTGATATTTATTTCTGTTGGGGTGGGGAAGCCAAATTCTGTTGGATCAGGGCCAAATCCCCATAGATTGACTAGAGGACCAATACTGATATCAAAGGCGCCGAGACTTTTGGTATGAATATCTTGTGCTTGAAGCACTATCGCGGCAAGACTGGAATCGACGGCATGCCAGCCAGTATCACGTGAAGCATTGAATTCACTCAGTTGTGATTGGGGATCATAGGTGGACATAACCTGATTGATATCTTTAAGGCGCGCCTCGATGGTTTCTTTAAGTTGGGAGGCTGAAATGTTTTGAGGATGCCATTGCACGCTGTAAGTCGTGCCCATGGTGTTACCGAGTATCTCTGGTTCATTTTGATCAATGCTACAAGCACAGATTAAAAAGCTTGCTATCGATACTATTGCTAAGCGCATGACTGACATCACACAGAGATGAAAAAATCACTGAGATTTGAAATCGTGAGCAGCGGATGCTGCTCACGATGGCGGCAATTAGATTTTTCCATCTAATCCCATTTGATAGTACTTATGCGTGATTTCTTCTTGATGCTCAAGTAAGTAATCGATATCAGGCTCATTATTCATAGCTTTATGAATAGCGCTAGCCATCGCACGGCGATGAATATCAAACAAAATTGAATGATCAAGATTGTCGTCTTTAGCCACCATAGGGTTCAACCAAACAGATACGATAATACCTAAATCGTTAGCTTTCTCTTTAGGAATGTCACCATTGCGCACGGCATCAAGTACACCATTGGCGATAGCGCCTTGAACGGTTCCCATTAGAATATTGGTGTAGCGCTCATCTTTTACAGTGACCTTGCTCACCATCAGTGTAGATGGGCGAACTTGAATATCAGTATTCATGATTGCAAGTACACGCGAGTGACCTTTGACTTGGTCACCAAGTAAAGTGGCAAACGCTGTGCCTACAGGGCCGTCCAATTCACCGATAATAACTTCAGGTTCAGCTGCAGTACCGGGAGGGCCACCTGCGATTAAAGATTCGCCAACGCGCATAACAATTCGTTCTGACATTTTAAAATTCCTTGTTGTATAAGTTTAGTATAAAAATTTGCATTCCTGCTGTGCGTCTATCTTACAGATTCTATGATTGGTTACAATAAAAGCGAATGCCACAATAGCAACATTATTTGCAGAGATTATAGTAATGAATAAAACTCTCACTCTGATTCGTCATGCTGAAGCACTATGGAATAACCCTAGCAATGATCATCAACGCCCGCTCAGTCAGCAAGGTATCGAGCATGCTTGCGCGCTGGCGCAAGAGTTGAAGCGACGTTCGGTGGTATTTGATCAAATTCATAGCAGTGACGCGCTCAGGACTGAACACACCACGAGATGTTTAAATCAACAGCTAGCATGTCCGAGCAATCAGGTATTTATACGCGATGATTTATATTGCGCATCGGCGAGAACTTTAATGGAGATTATCCAACAACTGGATAATCAGATGCAGCATATTGCCATCGTGGCGCATAATCCTGGGCTGACTGAATATTGTGAGGAGTTGGTAGGTAGACAGATGGCGATATTTGCACCTGCCGCTGTCGTCACGATGAGTTTAAGTGTGGATGATTGGCGTGCAGTAGCTACAAGCACATGCACGCATCATCAGACAGTGTTGCTGTAGCTTAGCACTGGCTACCAATAATTTTCAGTGCTGATGCTACCCGGAGTACGGCGCAGATTTTTAGTCAGGCCACGTTTCTCAAGCATCTCACGAGCATCTTTCACCATATCAGGATTACCACATAACATGATTTGTGATTTTCCATCCTCGATTTTAACCCCTGCACGTTTTTCTAATTTGCCATTTTTAATAGCAGCAGGAATTCGCCCTTTCAAGGCATAATCAGTTTTTTCACGGCTGACGAATGGAACGTATTCAAATTGATCGGGATGTTGTTGTTTGAAACTCTCAATTAAAGGTTGGTAGGTGAGCTCTGAGGCAGTGCGCACAGCATGTACAAGCACGCATTTTTTGAAACGCTCCCACGGGCGCTGGGTTTTCAGTATAGATAAGAATGGACCAATGCCAGTCCCGGTGGAGAGCATCCACAAATCATTTGCTTCTGGAATTTCACTTAACACTAAAAAGCCATTGGCTTTTTTACCTAAATAAATATGATCGCCGGCTTTCAGTTCTGCCAGGCGCGGGGATAACTGACCCTCTTCAACGTCGATAGAATAAAACTCGTAGAAGTTTTCTTCAGGACAACTTACAAAAGAGTAGGGGCGCCCAATGATCTCATCGTCAATTTTTAGGCCAAGACGACCGAATTGGCCGGCCTCATAGTCACCAATATCTCCCTCAACCTTGAGTGAATAAAGCGTATCAGTCCAGTGAATGTTTTCGATGACTTTTGCGTCAACCCAGTTAGACGACATTATCTTGTCCTTGTATGTTAAACACTAATTGTAGCTTGAGTGATGTTTATTGAGAACAAACCTGTTGGAGTAGGTGTGTTTATTTACTATTGAATATCTTGTTTATCTTCAGCGCTAGATTTGCGAGAAGAAAATAAGCCAATGACTTTATTAAGTACAGTTTTTATAGCTCTGAATAGCCTAGGCAACATATAAACAACCATCATCAAAAATAACACTAGTAGGATTAGGAATAAAATCGGATGATTGAGAGCCGCCCACAGACCTGTGAATACAGCGATATCTTCAGCAAATGAGGCGGTCCAGTTAGAAACTGGTTCTGGAGAAGTATTAATGAGCAGGCGCGAGCTGGTTTTGGTTAAATGTGCGACACTAGTAATAGCACCACCCACTATGGCAGCGGCTAATTCAGCCGCTAGACCGACCTCATCGACCATCCCCGCAGCTAATAAGGCACCAGCAGGAATGCGTATGAAGGTATGAATGGCATCCCAACTAGAATCCACTCCGGGGGTTTTATCAGCCACAAACTCCACCATATACATGAGTCCAGACGCCATAATCACTAGCGGGTCGGATAATACAGCAAGTTCAATGGGTAACTCTACATAACCGAATTGGCTCATTAAACCTAGGCTCAACAAAGTCGCATATAAGTTGATGCCGCTAGCCCAAGCCACCCCCATGGTAATAGCGATGAGGTGAATTAATTGAGAGTAATGCTCCATAAAATACGGGTCCGCTATGTTGGTGTAATCGCTTTATGACTCAATGTAACAAGGCAAGTTGCACTGGTGCAAACACTATACATCTTTAATGCGAAATTTTGCCCTTAAAATAGCGTGTTTAATTTGAAATGAAAGGCATGAAAGGGTAGTGTATCGCCACCAATATCCGAGCAACTGTTATTGATAAAGATTCTCATTTAGAGCCAATAATAACAAAGCCTCATCAAGTAAAAAGGAATTTCGGTGTCAGCGACTTTACCCCAATTTGAAGATCACGATCAGCAGGAACACAAATACACAACTTGTTATATGTGTGCTTGTCGTTGTGGCATTAAAGTAACCATGGAAGGCGAAGAAATTCGTTTCATTCAAGGCAATAAAAATCACCCAATAAATAAAGGTGTGCTGTGTGCTAAAGGCAACGCAGGCATCATGAAGCAAAATTCTCCAGCAAAATTGACACAGCCTATGATGCGTAGAAAAGGGGCTGAACGTGGAGAGAGCGATTTTGAACCAGTGAGTTGGGATGTTGCGCTAGACTACTTAACTGAGCGTCTAGCTAAAATTCGCAAAACTGATCCGAAAAAATTAGCCTTCTTTACAGGCCGTGATCAGATGCAGGCATTGACGGGTTTTTGGGCCACACAATTCGGCACTATCAACTGGGCAGCCCACGGCGGCTTTTGCTCTGTAAATATGGCTGCCGGTGGTTTGTACACCATAGGTCATGCTTTCTGGGAGTTTGGTGATCCCGATTGGGAACATACTAAATACTTCATGTTATGGGGTGTGGCAGAAGATCATTCATCCAACCCAATAAAAATTGGTCTAGAAAAAATTAAACGACGTGGCGCGAAATTTGTTTCTATCAATCCTGTTAGAACAGGTTATCAAGCGATTGCGGACGAATGGGTGCCGATTAAGCCGGGTACCGACGCTATGTTGGCACTATCTATGGTGCACGTATTATTGAAGAATGACTTATTTGATTGGGAATTCATCGTTCGTTACACCAACTCACCTTACTTGGTCTTGAACACGCCGGGTGAAGTCGGTGATGGTATGTTCTATCGCGATGCCGATGACAAGCCACAGGCTTGGGACATGGAAAAAGAAACTTTTGTTGACGCTAACCTACCTGACATTAAGCCTGCATTGTTTGGTGAATACACGACTCCTGAAGGCAAATCTGTGAGAACCGCCTTCACAGCTATGGCAGAAGCCTACCTGAGTGATGAATATTCTCCTGAAAATGCAGCAAAGATTACTGGCATAGATGCTGAGTCAATTGAGCGTATGGCATTGGAAATGGCGCACGTTGCTTTTGAAGAAACGATCGAAATTAATTGTGAATGGACAGACTGGGCCGGTCGCAAACATGACAAGTTCATCGGACGTCCAGTATCCATGCATGCTATGCGTGGAATTGCGGCGCACTCAAATGGTTTCCAAACTTGCCGAGCGATACACATATTACAAGTATTGTTAGGTAGTGTGGATTGTCCTGGAGGACACTTAGCCAAACCACCTTTCCCAAGACACGTTGTTCCACCGATCAAGCCAGCCAAACCACAAGCGGCTGGTGAACCATTGAAGAGTCCACCATTAGGATTCCCAACCAGTCCAGAAGACTTGGTGATTGATGATGATGGCAATCCATTACGTATAGACAAAGCGTATTCATGGGAAGCACCCATTGCTAACCACGGTTTGATGCACATGGTGATCACAAATGCGGTGAATGGCGATCCGTATCCTATTGATACCTTGATCTTGTTCATGGCGAATATGAGTTGGAACTCAACCATGAACACATCTAATGTGCGAGATATGTTATGTGCTAAAGATGAAAACGGCGAATACAAATTACCGTTCTTAGTGGTCGCTGATGCGTTCCATTCTGAAATGACGGCATTTGCTGATCTAGTATTACCAGATACCACTTATCTGGAAAGATATGACACTATCTCAATTTTAGATCGTCCGATCTCTGAGCCACATGCCGTATGTGATGCGATTCGTGCGCCGATTGTGGAAACTGGACGTGATGTTCGTTCGTGGCAGGAAGTATTAGTCGATCTAGCCACACGCTTAGATTTCCCTGCGTTCAAAAACGAAGACGGCTCAGCCAAGTACCAAGATTACAAAGACTTCATCGTTAATTATGAAAAAGCACCTGGAATGGGCTTCTTAGCTGGCTGGCGTGGAAAAGATGGTGAGAAAAGTCTGCGCGGTGAGCCGAATCCTAAACAATGGGAAGCTTACGTAGAAAACGAGTGTTTCTTTGAGTATGAATTACCTCCAGAGCATCGTTACTATCGTTTTGCTAATAAGGGCTACCTTGAATTTGCAAAGGAAGCGGGCTTTATCGGTAAAGATGATCCTATCGTGATGGAGTTATATTCTGAGTCATTACAGAAATTCCGCTTAGCAGGGCAAGGGCTTTACGACGGGCCACAGCCAAGCAACGAATTTGATAAAGAGCGTTTGAGAGAATACTTCACGCCGTTCCCAGAGTATTACCAGCCGTTGGAACAATCACAGACTTCTAGTGAAGAGTATCCGTTCTTTGCAATCACGCAGCGTCCAATGATGATGTATCACTCATGGGATTCTCAAAATGCATGGTTGCGTCAGATTCTTGCGCAAAACTTCATGTATATGAATCGTGCTAAAGCTGAATCTATGGGCATAGAAGATATGTCATGGATTTGGGTAGAGTCAAAAACAGGTAAGATTCGTGTGCAAGCCAAACTCATGGAAGGTGTTGAAGAAAATACGCTATGGACTTGGAATGCGATTGGTAAACAAAAAGGTGCATGGGGTCTTAAACACGATGCTAACGAATCAAATGATGGTTTCTTGTTGAATCATCTGATCAATGAGCACTTGCCAGAAAAAGATGGTTCGCGTCCGATTACAAACTCTGATCCTGTGACAGGACAAGCGGCCTGGTACGACTTACAAGTGAAAGTTTATCCAGCAGCCAAAGGTGAAGTCGGAACTTGGCCGACCTTCGACGCTGTTAAGTCTCTACCAGACGCAAAAGAATCAGTGGACACATTGCAATATCACACGCACAAGCCGGTTGGGTTACACCGATCATTCAAAGATATCTTGACGCGTGGCGACACAAAAGGAAGTAAATAATGAAATTAGGATTGGTTATTGATTTAGATACATGCGTGGGATGTAACGCCTGTGCGGTCGCATGTAAACAATGGAATACCTCAGGGACAACAGGGCCACTGTCGGACCTTGAACCCTATGGTAAAGATCCAACAGGAGTTTGGTTTAATCGAATTCGTAACTACGAGGTAGGTGATTATCCAAATAATAAAACTGTTCACTTTCCTATGTCATGCATGCATTGTGAAGATGCGGCATGCGTTACAGTTTGTCCTACTGGCGCTTCATATAAGCGTGAAGAAGATGGCATCGTATTAGTTGATCAAGATAAGTGTATGGGATGTAATTATTGCGCTTGGGCTTGTCCTTACGGTGCGCGTGAATTAGATCGTGAAGAAGGTGTTATGAAAAAATGTACCTTATGTGTTGATCGTATCTATGATGAAAATCTTCCAGAAGATGAGCGTCAACCGGCATGTGTACTTACATGTCCATCACACGCGCGTTACTTTGGTGACTTTGATGATCCAAACTCAGAAGTGTCTGTCATATCGCGTGAGCGTGGTGGCGAATCATTAATGCCAGAAATGGGTTACGAGCCGGTTAATAAATACTTGCCGCCGCGTGCGAAAACTAATGTACAGAAATACGTCAACGAGACCAAATCTATCAGTAAAGTGAAAGATTGGGTCAATCGTTTGGTTTCACGTTAAGACTCTACGACATCTAAGAACAATTAAGGAAACGCAATGCATCCAGCATTTTCAGTTATATTTTTTACAGTAACCTCTGGTGCAGGTTATGGTTTATTTGCCATCACGGCGCTTTATCATGCTTTATCCAAGCATCAGGTAATGACGTCTGACCAGATTTTACTTTCATCAGGAATCGCGTTAGCTCTCATTACCGCGGGACTAATTTCCTCAACTTTTCACTTAGCTAATCCTAAGAATGCATGGCGAGCTTTCAGTCGTGTGCGAACTTCTTGGTTAGCACGTGAGGGTTTACTGGCTATTTTGTTTTACCCGATTGCTTTTGCATATCTATTCTTTGTATGGAGCGGAATGCAGGGAGCTCTGGTTAATGGCACGGCAATACTTGGCGCAGTGTGGGCGATCACCACAGTTTTCTCTACCGGCATGATTTATGCCTGCTTGAAAACCATACGTCAGTGGAACAATGCTTTGACACCTGTTAATTACATTCTATTAGGTGTGATGCTAGGCGCTATTATCTATGCTCTCGTTGCCTCTATGGGTGAGGGTATGACGAAAGGTGTGATCACAACTAGCGCTTACATCATCGCTGCCGCCGCTATTTCTAAGTTGGTTTACTTCTTTTGGGTGGGTGCACCCGCTGGCTCAACTATCAACACAGCCACATCTTTCACCAGCAGTATGGTGAGACTGCTTGATGTCGGACATACAGCAGGCACATTCCTAACGGATGAATTCGGTTACCAAGTAGCACGTCATCGTTTGATTGCGTTACGTTGGATAGTCGCTATCTTTGCGTTTGGCTTGCCAGCGATCATGGTGTGGTTGAGTTTGTCTACTCTGTCTGTGACTACAGCTTATATGGTGGCTTTATTGAGTGCTTTTGCAGGTGTGGTGACAGAGCGTTGGTTATTCTTTGCTGAAGCCCGACACGTGGTAAATCTCTATCATGGATCTCAGCAGTGCTAATCATATGTTAATACTGGCGGATTTGATCTGCTAATGAAAAAAAGGCGCTTAATGCGCCTTTTTTTGTGCCTGCAAATTATTAATGCAAGCAAGTATTAACCTCAGGGTTACCTCGTTAATAGAGTTAGACACTTTTTTGCATAAGGAAAAGTTGCTAAATAGAAGCTAGCGGGTAGCTATCTAGTTGATCTGACTGCCCGTTAACATCTTATCCATTTGGTTGAAATCATTTTTCCAAGCAATAAATGAATCGGCAATGATGCGCTGATTGGCTTTCATCTCTTGCACGTCTTGTGACCATACTTTGCATTGAGTATCACTGACCAGTGAGTAATCACACACATAGTCAACGATCGCTTGAGTCGTTTTAATATCGTCACAGGCATGACTATTTGCACAAGCCAACAACCCAAATAACGCGAGTGGTAAATATTTCATAATGTTGCTCCCAAAATTTATAGTTACTTAGAATTTTGCAAATTCGATGCCAGTTTATTTATCCCGTAATGGACATGGCACAGGCTAATGTAAGTAATTGATTGCGTTTGGTTTTTATAGAAAAATAGCAAGCAGGTAAAACATGGGTGCTGATTCTAGGTGAAACAAGATGAGACTTAGGCACGCTGATAAAGCAGGTGTGTACGATTTGAGTGCAGATTAGAGATCACTCAGCGCCTTGCGTGCTGGTTGAATAGTCGTTAGCGGCTTGGGTTGAGATCGATCAATATGGTTTGGTCTTCGAGTTTAGTTGGATAGCAACGTAAGGCTTCATCAGCGGGATCCTCTGAAGGTTCGCCCGTGACAACACTGAACCAACTTCCATGCAGTGTGCATTTAACTCTATCTTCACGCAAACAACCCAACGATAAGGATGAATCCTCATGGGTGCAAGTGTCATCCACCGCGTAAATCTGCCCGTCCACATTGGCGAGTAGGATAGGCCCATGGTCTGGGAAGCACACTTTCTTAGTATGTCCTGGCTTCAGTTCAGATAATTTTGCAACGGCAATATAGCTTTCATTCATAACGCTACTATTTAAAAACGTGGCATTCCTGTCAATAACACCAATGGGTGTACAAAGCGCTTGAGAGACATCAAGTATCTTAAAATCCTCTATTTATCCTCACATGAATATTTGCAAGTCACAAAATCAATGGTGTAATAGCTGTGAGTCAATCAACACATAAGAACCCCTATGCCATATTTTGTATACCAACTGAACAAAGGCACGAATGGCCAGATCAGAGATATCGAGCTGCAAGATCAATTTGATGAGTATAAGCAGGCCAAACAGTATGCGCGTACTCGCCGTGAGGAGCTGCAACTGAAAGATCCCAGTGATATAAAAATCATGTTTTCAGAACATGAAGATCATGCCGAACATCGTTTGTTAGAAAATCGTGATGCGCCCATATTAAGAGAATGGGAAAAATAATCTTATTCTCATATGGACGAAAAAGAGTATAGATCGGCTTACGACACCATTAATCCCATTCGTTGTGTGTTCGAGAAAGCTATCAATTCGCGAGTATGTAATTGCTCACGGGCTACTCGGTTTAATTTGGCAGACAGAGAAGGGGTATCATGTGAAGATGATGCAGCACAAAAAGCCTGTGTAAGCTTGCTCGGACTATTACGTGACAATGGACGTTTTTTATTACAACAGACGGCTATAGATGGGCAGCTACCTCACAATGCTGAAATAAAAATCCAAAATGGTGGTATTCAAGGGTTGCTTAGCGTGTTGTCAGAATCATATTCAGAACACGGTTCAACTGATAATGATTCTCCTAGCGAGCAAGATATTGCTACCTTAATCCGTCTCGCGATACAGCAGTATGAATCTTTAGAGCAACTACCTTACAGTGACATTATGCAAATTATGTCTGCCTTCAAAACTCGTCGTAAGACACGCAGAAGAAGTTGATTTAGCCTACATTAATTAATGACAATTAGGCATTGTCGGCGTTGAATTCTCTAGCAAACATAGCCCAAACGGCCAAGAAGAAGGCAGCAATCACTGGGCCCAACACAAAACCTGAAACCCCCATTAACGCGATACCGCCCATGGTGCTGAGTAATATCAGATAGTCCGGCATCTTAGTTTCTCTTCCCACCAATATCGGTCTCAATATATTATCGATTGAACCTATGATAAAAGCGCCTACCAAAATTAGAATCAAGGCTTTGATCAACATGCCATTGGCAAATAGAAATAATGCAGCCGGTATCCAAATCAAAGCTGAGCCTATGGCGGGTAATACTGACAAGATCGCCATAGCAACTCCCCATAATAAGGCCGATTGTATGCCCAATAATGCGAACGTAATACCTCCTATCGCACCTTGCACCATACCGACAGCCAGAGTGCCTTTAATAGTTGCCTTGGAGACTTCTGCAAATTTATTCATTAAGTAACGCTCATTATCATCGCCAATCGGTAGCACTGTGACGATGGTATTCACTAGTTGTTTTCCATCACGCAGGAAAAAAAACAGTAAATACAGCATTAAGAAAAAGAACAAAGTAAAGCGCATAGTGTTTTGCCCAAACGTGAATAAATGTGCGGCAAACCATTGTCCACTGGAGAGCACTGATGAAGAAATATTGGCTTTTAGTTCCTCCAGATTAAAGCCTAACTGTTCAGTGATCGTATTGATCACAGGCAACTTCTCTTGTAACCAATAAATAAAGTAAGACACGTCAATCTTGCCAGATGAGATGGCTTCGTAAAGGCCCAAGCCTTCACTAGCTACGGCAGTGAAGATAAATAGACTGGGTGCAATCACAGCTAATAAGATTAATAACAAGGTCAGTAACGCGCTGCGATTCTGATGTTGAGGGCTATGTTGTACGAGACGTTCGTGCACCGGTTGAAAAAGCACTGCTAATGTCACCGCCCATAGTATGGGTTGAAAAAATGGCATCATCATGGCAAGAAAAGCCAAACTGGCGGCCAATAGCAAACTGAAAAAGAAGGCGTTTTTAATCATTATGGCTCTCACAATCTAGATGATTAGGTTAGGTGTTGGCTGCAGATAATAGCGGTGAAACATACTAGTGGGTAAATATTATCGCTACATGACAGTATTTGAATAGTGTAGCTGATGATTAACTAGAGGTCGAAACTGGGGCACAAAGACTCGGATCATTGGGCTAGATGGGCGTTTTTGTCATCGGCTGTTAACAAAATACGGATAAAATTTGGGATGTTCAGGGGCTGGTCTCGTCAATGGTTCAGTATATGTACTTAGTCAATGTACCAATGAATGTACAAGTCAATGAGGCAGACTTTACTAAATTAGCAAATTAGATGTTGCTTATATTAGAAAATACTACTATACTTCTTTACATACTTTATTAATCTTTACCGGAGAAACGATATGTTTGGTAATTCTATTTTTTGTAAATATGCAGCAATTGAGACATTTGCACTGATCGTGACATTA
>CBFHSW010000106.1:0-3447 GCA_965658595.1 Gammaproteobacteria bacterium
TTATGGGTGGACTTGAACCGCCGACCCCAGCATTATGAAGAACCGGTGCAATGCCTATTTTTCATTAAAATCACGTGAAACGTTGTAACCCGTTGATATTCACATAACTCATCTTGAAGGATGTAACAAAAAGTGTACCCACCTACGCTGAGTTTGACTCAATATTGATTAATGCTGATGTGGTTGTATTCTTATTGTTTTGGTGGCACCAATGTGAGTAAATAATTTGATAATTTATGTCGCAAAAACAGATATTAAACTCCAAATATTTTCTGATGGATTAGAGGCCTTTATTAATCTAGGTGCTCATGAAAAAACTTCTACCATTATGTGTCGGCTTTCGACCCTAAGCGGACATTTGCGAATAGAATAAATTTGTTCAAATAAGAAACCAAATTGTTCAGCAATCTCTGTAGCTTTTTTCTTTCTTACATATAATAGCTAATTTTTTGGCTTCCTCAATTTCAGATGCAGTCATGTCTGCTGATATCATTCTTAATGATTCTTCTGCTGTTGCACCTAACCCTTGGTTCACTGCTAAACTCACCCACATGTATGCGTATAGATTGTCTTGAGGTACACCTTCACCTGTGTGATACGCTCTACCAATTTTTAATTGGCCGATTGCCGCACCGTCTTGTGCAGCTTTTTTAGCTTTTTTAGCTGCTGCTTCCTCGGGAGATGAGCAGCTTGTTAGAGTGAAAATGAATGCGATAAATATTGCAAAAATGAGTAATTTAGATTTCATAGGCAAAACTTCAAGCAATCTGTGAATTCCAAACAACACTAGCATTTAAATGAATAGTTAGATAGAAAAATAATGGCAATCTATTATCCTGAGAGTATTTTCTTATATAAGCCCTTGATTTTATGTAAGATATATTCAAAATAAACGAATGACTGCTTTTGAGCCGCAAGCTGACATTCTCAATTTTTATTAAAAGATTTTAATGGTAGCTATGCCTGGACTTGAACCACTGATCTCAGCATTATTAAATACAGCACTGTTAATACTTAGCAAAGTGTTAACAATAAGTTATGTATGGACTTGTATAATTTTTTTAAGACTAATGCTTAGACGGGTGTAACAAAAACTGTACCCAACTCAATATAGTAATTGAGAGAATGTTTCATCAAGTTACTGATTTATGGTGGCTATGGGTGGACTTGAACCACCGACCCCAGCATTATGAATGCTGTGCTCTAACCAGCTGAGCTACATAGCCATTTCTTAAGATAGGCGTGGAATTTAAACTAGCTAGTATTAGCTGTCAAATTTAAACGTTAAATCTAAAATGAACGACATCTCCTTCTTGCATAATGTAGTCTTTTCCTTCTAAACGCCATTTACCCGCATCTTTTGCACCAGACTCACCCTGATTCTCAATATAATCTGCAAATCCTACTACTTCTGCACGTATGAAGCCTTTTTCAAAATCTGTATGGATGCGTCCAGCTGCCTGTGGAGCACTAGCCCCTTTTAAAACAGTCCAAGCACGTGTTTCTTTAGGACCTGAAGTAAAGAAAGTCTGAAGGTCTAACAAATCGTAACCTGCTCGTATAACTCGATTCAAGCCTGGTTCTTCTAGACCCAAATCAGTAAGAAACTCATCACGCTCATCATCATCCAATAATGCGATCTCAGCTTCTATCTGTGCGCATACTGTGACCATTTGAGCTTGCTCTTGTTGTGCATACTCTTGTAAACGTGCAGCTAACTCGTTGTTCTCCAACCCATCTTCATTCACATTCGCAATATACATCATGGGCTTGCGTGTAATCATACATAAGGAGCGTATAAAACTACTTTGTTCGTCGGCCGCTGAGAATAAGCGAGCCGTTTTACCCGACCCTAAATGTTCAATTAAGTCTTGTAAGCATTCGCATTGTGCTAATGCCTCTTTATTCCCTGACTTGGCTGTCCGTTCTATACGCGCTTTAGCCTTTTCAGCCGTATCTAGATCCGCCAACACCAATTCAGTATTGATGGTTTCAACATCGCTGAGAGGATCAACTTTACCGTCCACATGCACTACATCATCATCCTCAAAACAACGAACCACTTGGGCAATTGCGTCTGTTTCACGAATATTGGCTAAAAACTGATTCCCTAGTCCCTCACCCTTAGATGCACCTGCCACTAAACCCGCGATATCGACAAATTCCATCACTGTGGGAATAACTTTTTCTGAGTTTACTATCGCCACTAATTGATCGATGCGGGTGTCAGGCACCGGCACCATGCCGACATTAGGCTCAATGGTGCAAAATGGATAGTTTTCCGCTGCTATTTCAGCTCGAGTAAGCGCATTGAATAGAGTCGATTTACCAACATTAGGTAATCCGACAATGCCACATTTAAATCCCATAGTTGATCCTAGACAGGTTCATTGTTTGTTATGTAACAGCCGCATGGCCGCTTCCATATCACCTGCATATGCAACTTGCATGGCTTCTATTGCGATATCTAGCGACTGGTCTATTAATTGTTGTTCTTGCTTGCTGGCCGCATTGAGTACAAAGGACAACACTTGGTCTTTGTGCCCAGGATGACCCACACCTACTCGTAAACGCCAAAAATCTTTAGCATAGTGCTTAAAGATATCTCGCAAGCCATTGTGTCCTCCATGGCCTCCACCCAATTTAAAACGTGAGGTGCCTGGAGGTAAATCTAATTCATCATGTACTACCAGCGTGTGCTTAGGATCAATTTGATAATATTTAGCCAGAGGTGCTAATGACTCACCGCTTAAATTCATGAATGTACTGGGCTTTAGCAACCAAATCTTGTTGCCCTGATAATCAAATGACGCCACTTCACCTTTAAACTTATTGTCTTGACGAAAACTAGCTTGATAGTGATAGGCGAGTTGATCTAAAAACCAAAACCCGGCGTTGTGCCGGGTCTTAGTATATTTTTCGCCAGGATTACCTAGGCCAACAACCAGTTGAATCGGAGTGATTTCCGCCACCGTATTGCCTATACAGTCCTGTAGCTTTTAACAGCTACTCTTCTGAGTCATCTGCTGGCTCATCGTCAGCGGCAGCAGCATCATCTACAATCGGCTCTTCTTCAACAACTTTCGTTGCATGACAGTTAGCCACTTGTTGATCATGACCTTCACCATGAGTGAGAGCCGTCAATGTCACGCCCTCTGGCAATTTCAATTCAGTTAAGTGAACTGAATCACCAATATTCATTTCTGACATATCGACTTCGATGAATTCAGGAATATCTTTAGGATAACAAGTGATTTCCACTTCGATCATTAAGTGACTGATTTGCCCACCTTCTAGTTTCACACCAGGACAACCGTCATCACCGATAAAGTGTAGTGGTACGTGCATGTTAATTGTGTGCTTATCATCTACACGTTGAAAATCGACGTGCAGAACTACTGGCTTAGCGGGATGACGCTGCACATCACGCAGAATCACTTTTTGCTC
>CBFHSW010000107.1:0-9083 GCA_965658595.1 Gammaproteobacteria bacterium
AAGCGCTCTATGTTGTTGCGCAACGGGTGCTGAAAAGGGTATTTTTTCATAATCAAAAATAGGCGCACCCATTTCAACCTTAACACGTGAATTATCTATAATTTCTAACTGAAAAATACCTGCCAAAGTCTCTACTTTCATGTGATCTTTATTGATCAAACCCTGCCGTTTTACAAATTGAGCAAAACATCGAGCTCCATTACCACACTGTTCGACTTCGGAACCATCATGATTGAAAATTCTATACTTAAAATCTACTCCTGCAATTTGAGTTGGCTCCACAATCAACAGTTGATCACAGCCCACCCCCAAACGCCTATCAGATAACCGCACTACATCCTGCGGACGGATCGCAAGCTTTTGGGTGACCCCATCTAACATGATGAAGTCATTGCCTAATCCATGCATTTTCAAAAAATTAATTTTCATGGCAAATTTGTCTCACACTGACAATATTTTTATGATTCGACTGACAACAAGCTTTCATGCTTCCACAAATCAGTCAGTTCTTCACGTCGTCTGATCAAGTGAATATCATCTCCATCAATTAATAACTCGCAGGGCTTTTGACGCGAATTATAGTTACTCGCCATAGTCATTGCATAGGCACCAGCTGACATCACCGCTATATGATCGCCTGCCGCCAACTCGGGCAGGGTGCGTGCCTTCGCTAAAAAATCTCCACTCTCACACACTGGACCAACGACGTCATATTGCTGTGTTTTTTTTGTCGCATCTTCTTTAAGCGGCAATAGAGTATGCCAAGCTTGATAAAGTGCAGGTCTGATCAAATCATTCATAGCCGCATCCACCATGGCGAACTGATTTACCCCTATGTCTTTTATATATTCCACACGCGTGATCAAAGCCCCTGCATTTGCAACTAACGAACGCCCAGGCTCCAATACTAATTCATAATCAGTGCCTGCGAATAAAGGTAATATTTTTTCAGCAAAATCATCATAACTAGGTGGAGTCTCTTGGTCATAAGTAATTCCAAAACCACCCCCCAAATCGATATGCTTAAGTTTAATACCCATGGCCTCTAACTGCGCGACAAATTCAAATACGTGTATGGCTGCTTCTTGATATGGGCCAGTGTCGGTAATTTGTGAACCAATATGACAATCTACACCCACAGGTTCCACCCAAACATCATCTTTTATTGATGCATATAGTTGGAGTGCCAGCTCACTGGAAACGCCGAACTTACTCTCTTTTAAACCTGTCGAAATATATGGATGCGTCTGTGGATTAACATCCGGGTTAATTCGCAAAGACACTCTGGCAGTCATTTTCATTTCTGCCGCGATTGCGCTCACACGTGATAATTCATAAGCTGACTCGACATTAATACACGATATTTGATGATCTATAGCCGCACGAATTTCGTCGTCTCTTTTCGCTACTCCTGAGAACATAATTTTCCCGGCGTCACCACCCGCAGCTAATACTCGCTCAAGCTCACCCACTGAAACGATATCAAAACCGGCACCCCATTGTGCAAGCAGCTGCAACACCGCAATATTGGAATTCGCTTTAACAGCGTAGCAAGGTAGAAACTTATGCTTTGAAAATGCCGCATTCATGTTATTCCACTGCTGCTTGATAGCAGACTTGGAGTACACATAACATGGTGTGCCAAATTGTATTGCCAATGTTGATAATGGAATATCGTCAACATGCAATTCATGTTGACGATATTCAAACCCAGTAAATTGGTTCATATTCTTTTAGAGTCTTTGCAGTGAGTTTATTCAAATCTCAATTAATTTGTTTGTTCTTCAGCAGGTGGTTCTGGCATGTATAGATCACCTGATTGCCCACAGGCATTAACCAGTAAAAGTGTGGTGATTAATATAAAAATTGGCAGTAACTTATTCAAAATTATGATCCTGAGTGTTGTTTGGACACCGACTATACGGTTAGTATTCATACCGTATAACAACCGTTAACTTCATTATAACCACCTATCAGCTAGAGTGACACAAGTGCAACAATTAGATTACCTCGAAATTCATCCTCATGAGGACACCAATGCGTTAGTCATATGGTTACATGGCCTAGGCGCCAATGGCTATGATTTTAAAACTCTGGTTGAACAACTGGAATTCCCTGAACATCTGAAAATAGGTTTTTTATTGCCACATGCGCCGGTGATACCCGTCACTATCAACCAAGGTATGGCTATGAATGCTTGGTATGATATTTACTCACTAGAGGAAAACTCTCGAGAAGACGAACAGGGTATCCACTGCGCCATGCAATCGATTGAAACTTTAATCACTGAAAAATTCTCTCATATTCCATCACAGAGAATTATATTAGCTGGATTTTCTCAAGGTGGAGCCGTAGCACTGCACACCTATTTGCATGGCAACACCGATATCGGTGGGGTCATCGCCTTATCAACTTACCTACCAATGAGCCATCTATGTGAGCAGTTGGTTCCATCAAATATTCCTGACAAGCACATTTTTATGGCGCATGGTGAGTCCGATGAGATTTTAACGTTAGATGTGGCCGAACGCTCACGTAAAGCATTAGGAGCGATCGGCGCTGAAATAGAGTGGCATCAGTACCCGATGGCACACAATCTATGCACTCAAGAGGTAGCTGATTTGCGCCAGTGGTTAATTCGGCGGCTTACGAGTTAAGCGCAGCACGCGCGGCATGTATCTGTGCTTTGACCTGTTGAGGACAGGTTCCACCGGTGACATTCTTGGATTGTGCCGAGCCACGTGCTTCCAATACTGCATATACATCGTCGCCAATAGCAGGAGAAAGCTGCTGATATTGAGCCAGCTCCAACTCCGCCAAATCTTGTCCAGCATCAATGGCTATACGAACCGCACGACCAACAACCTCATGCGCATCTCTGAAAGCGACCCCTTTAGACACTAGATAGTCGGCCAAATCCGTCGCAGTGGCATAACCCTTGGTGACAGCACTGGTGAGCTGTTCATGCTTAAACTGTAAATGTGGCACCATATCAGCGTACACACGCACACAGCCTTGCACGGTATCGATGGTGTCGAATAATGGCTCTTTATCTTCTTGATTATCTTTATTATAAGCCAATACTTGAGATTTCATTAGGGTCAACATAGAGATCAAATGACCAAATACACGTCCACTCTTACCACGCACAAGTTCCGGCACATCAGGGTTTTTCTTCTGCGGCATGATCGAAGAGCCAGTACAAAATCTGTCTGGTAATTCTATAAACTCAAATTGTTGAGAAGCCCACAGCACTAATTCTTCTGACATGCGTGACATATGCATCAATAAAATAGAAGCAAAAGAACAAAACTCAATCGCAAAATCTCGATCACTGACCGCATCCAGTGAATTTCGTGAAACCGAGTCAAAACCCAATTGTTCCGCGACATATTCTCGATCTAGGGGAAACGGGGTGCCCGCCAAAGCCGCAGATCCCAGAGGCATAGTGTTAAGTCGTGCCCTGCAATCTTGCAAGCGAGATCTGTCTCTGGTCAACATTTCATACCATGCCATCATGTGATGTCCGACGGTAATCACCTGTGCCACTTGCAGATGTGTGAAACCTGGCATCAAGGTGTCTGCTTCACGTTCAGCAATATCTAATACCGCGCTTTGGAATCGCTTCAATTCTTGGTCAATAACATCACATTGCGCGCGCAAATAGAGACGAATATCAGTGGCTACTTGATCATTACGGGAGCGACCTGTGTGTAATTTCTTACCGGGCTCACCGATTTTAGCGACCAATCGCGACTCGATATTCATATGCACGTCTTCAAGGTCCACACGCCAATCAAACTCACCTGCTTCAATTTCCTGCTTGATTTCCTCTAAAGCGGAGACAATGGCACTGCATTCATCTTGAGTGAGGATATTTATTTTCACCAGCATGCGCGCATGCGCCTGTGAACCGGCAATATCCTCAGCATACATACGCTGATCGAACCCCACAGAGGCGGTAAATTCTTCTACAAAAGCGTCGGTAGACTCAGTAAAACGACCACCCCAAGGTTTATTTTTAGATTCTTTGTTAGACATATGCATAGGCTTATTTTAGATACATCGGAATATAGCCTCTATGACGCTATACTGTAAACCAAACCTGACTGATTTAGCCATGTTATTAAAATATAAAAAAACCCCAGCGACAGCTCAGGAAGATATTGGTTTTCTCCCTGACTTTTCGAATCCACGCGTCATAAGTATCGCGCTTCATTAGCTCAGCAAGATAAAATCCCACTTAATGACGAACTCAACTTCATCCGTGGCTACATCAACATAGAAGAACTGCGTCTGGGTGAACGCTTAAATGTGGTATTCAATATAGATGAGGATCTGAGCCTGAAAACACTTGTACCCGCTTTGATCATTCAACCTTTAGTGGAAAATGCCATCTATCATGGTATCGAGCCTTTCACTGCTGGCGGCACGATTAAAATAGAACTCACCAGTGATAATGATGGATTAATTGTGCGCATTACCAACCCAATCCCACACGAACGTGATCCCAAGCGCTCCGGTAATAAAATGGCTCAGGATAATATACATCAGCGTCTACAATTGGCTTATGGAGGACAGGCAAAAATGGAAATCTATGCATCGGGTCAAGACTATACGGCTAGCTTTAATATTCCTTTTGATGCAAAGTAAAATACATTAGATAACGGGTATAGAGCATGAAAATTCTTATTGTTGATGACGAAGCCCCTGCCAGAGATCGCTTACAACACATGATCTCTCTCATGGATAATATGCAGGTATGTGGACAAGCAGCACACGGACTAGAGGCTGTGACCATGGCCCAAACCACCCAACCCGACATCGTGTTAATGGACATCCGCATGCCAGGCATGGACGGTCTGGAGGCAGCCCGACATTTAAGTGATATGGATGAACCGCCTGCCATTATTTTCACCACGGCTTTCAGTGAGCACGCTTTAGAAGCATATGATACCAATGCTGTTGATTATTTAGTCAAACCCATATGCCAAGAAAAACTTGAAAAAGCGCTTACCAAAGCGCGCAAACTCACCAAAGCTCAGATTGTGGCGTTGGGTATGGAAAAACAGGCGGATGCGCGTTTCGTGGTCACTTTCAAAGGCATCGATGACAAACTCGAAATTAGTCGCCGCCATGTTGCCGAAGTGAGGAAGTTTCTCAAGGTAAAATAAGCTCTAGCCCTGTATACTTATACAATATTCTACCAACATACACAGTGACCTTACTTTCGTTACAAAACATTAGGCCAATACCTTGACGCGCATAACTATCGCAACGCGTGAAAGTCAGCTTGCATTATGGCAAGCACATGAAGTTTCACGTTTACTCACGCTCCATCATCCCGATATTGAGATCGAAATCCTTGGCATGACGACACAAGGTGATCGTTTTTTACAGGCCTCTCTTGCCAAAGCAGGTGGTAAAGGCTTGTTTGTTAAAGAACTCGAACAATGTTTAATCGATGAAACTGCAGATATTGCCGTGCATTCCATGAAAGATGTACCTTTTGAACTCCCCGCCGGTCTTCATATCAGCACCATTTTAGAACGGGAAGATCCTCGTGATGCTTTTGTCTCCAATCATTATGCGGACCTTGAGGCATTGCCCAAGCATGCCGTCGTTGGCACCTCCAGCACACGTCGTGAATGTCAGATTCGAGCGCTACGCCCAGACTGCAATATTCAGCCATTGCGAGGCAACGTGAATACACGCTTAGCGAAACTCGATGATGGTCAATATGACGCCATTATACTCGCCAGTGCGGGACTTAAACGTTTGGGCTTTTCTGAAAGAATTAGATGCGCCTTAAATACTGATATCAGCCTCCCTGCCATTGGCCAAGGTGCGATAGGCATTGAGTGTCGTGAGCAAGATCAAACTACCCAAGCGCTGCTGAAGCCTTTGCATGATGAAGTGACGGCTCTATCGGTTTATGCAGAACGAAAAATCAGCACTGCATTATCAGCAAATTGTCATTTACCAATTGCCGCACATGCCACTCAGACGGGGCAAGTTCTCACATTGAAAGCCCTAGTCGGGGCTTTAGATGGTACTGAAATGATTCGATCTGAGCACAGTGGTGATCTCACCTCTATGCCAACCATTAGTCAACAGGTAGCAGATGAGCTCATCGCTCAGGGTGCACTGGAGCTGATGGCGCGTATGGATAGTGATCACAGTTAGTTCTCATGAGACCTCATGATCTCAGTATAGTCATCACTCGGCCCCAACACCAAAATCATGTGCTGGAAGAAAAATGTCGCTCACTGGGCATACAGATCACTTGTTACCCCTGCATCGAGATTATGCCACTCACGTCTGAGGTCGTGCGTGCACAGCTCGAGTCTGAGTTAGATCACTTTGATTTAATCTGCTTTACTAGCCCTAATGCGGTCTATCACGGCCTCAATAGTCTGCCACAATTAAAAACACTACCATCACGTACTCGCATCGCAGCGGTTGGGCAATCCTCCGCACAAAGACTGAATGAACAGGGGTTGGGTGACATTCTCACCCCCACTAACACTACTGATAGCGAAGGTTTATTAGCCACTTTAGAGCAACACGCATTAACCCATAAAAAAGTCCTTATCATCAAAGGAGTGGGGGGTCGTGAACTGCTCAAACAGGCACTAGAAAACACACACTGTGAAGTCAGCACCTGTGATGTATATGAACGTGTATTGCCACCCACCCTTACAATGTTGCCTCAAAAAATCGATGCAATTTTATTCACCAGTAGCGAGAGCGCAGAAAATTTTGTGCATTTGAATAATAGCGACGAAGGTCACAGACTTTTTAATTGCCAAACAATTGTTGGACACCCCAAAATTTCTGACAAAGTAACCACGCTTGGATTCAAAAAAAACCCTATAATAGCTACGAGTCCCACAGATGAAGATATGTATCAAGCCCTCATAGACTGGCTGGAAACAAGCACTTAAATAGTATTCATCTGCACCTAGCATGAGTAGAATTATAGTCACTTTTGAAGAGTGGCCAGAGCGTAACTAATGTATGACTAGACGCACAACCTTACCAGCAGCAGAACCAGAGATTAGGAAGATACTGAACGATTCCTCGTCGGTCTTACATGACAACCATAGAGATGCCCATGACTGAAAAAAGTGAAGATATCACTACCAGCGAATCTAGAACGCCTAATGATACAACTGTTGATGCTAATGCCACCTCAAACAGCAATACCACTCATACCTCCCAAACTACCTCAGAAAAAAGCCCTGAAGCGAACACTTCAAAAAGTCCGCAAAAGAATCCGAAATCCATGTCTAACAAAGCTTCAAATTCTGCACTCAGTGGACGCCTAATACGCACCACTATTGTTACATGTGTAGTTTTACTCATCGCTGTCATTGCGAGTGGCATTTACTATGTGCGTCATCAGCATAAAATGAATGAGCAGTTAATTTTATCGATAGCAAATTTAAGTGAAAAGATTAACAACCTCAGGCATGATCAAAAAATTAATGATTTATCTACGGCAATCAAACAAAGCACACGCAATACCAAACTCTCAACTCAAGAGTTGTCCAATCAAATCTCTCTGCTGCAAGAACAAGCGTCACAAGCTCAACAAAAGTTGCAAGGAGATTCGCATTATTGGATGCAACTAGAAGTTCAACATCTGATACGCATGGCCATACATCGCGTCACTCTATCAGCAGACATTGATGCTGCCGTAGCAGCATTGCAGGCTGCAGATGGACGTCTGCTTGAAATCGATGATGTAACATTAATACCAATAAGAGAATCCATTGCCCAACAAATTTTGGCATTAGAAGAATTCACAACGCCAGATTATGTTGCTTTACATGTGCGTATTGCAGCGCTCAGAAAATCCCTTAAGTCTGCTCTAAATGATACTGAAGTCGATACCGAAGTCGACACTGCAATCAATACTGATACGCAGGGACACGACAGTATAGTGGGAGCTCAGAGCGATACCGATGCTGGTGACAGACCAGAAACTCAAAACACGCTCATCGACAATATAGTGAGCGCTAGTAAAACACTGGCCGCACAAGTGATTCAATCAGCCCAAACTTTATTTAATAACTCTGTGCAGGTCACGCATGGACAACAAGATACTGCCGCATTTTTACAACAACAAGATAATCGAGAAACGTATGAAGCAGCCTCTATCCTTTTATTAGAAGCTCAATATGCAGTCACTCGACGCGACAATGAAAGCTATCAAAACCAACTAGATGCAGCCAAACAAATAATCAACGCCCATGCAGGATTTCAACAACAAGCGTCTTTAGTTGAAAGCATACACTCATTGAGTGAGATAAACTTATTACCAGAGCTTCCCGATATCAGTCAGCCTGCTGCGCTACTCGCTGATAAAATCGCTCTCAGCAAGGTCTCAAAATGACAAAGAGAATTTCCTTAATATTACTCAGCGGCCTCATCATCACATTGATGGCTATGTTCATCATGAAGGAGCCAGGAGTGGCTGTTTTCAATTATGGTGAAACCACTCTAGAAATATCATTAACGCATTTTTATTTTTCTGCTATCACTATTTTTATTCTGCTTTATTGGTTTTTTAGATTGCTAGGAAAAATATCTAATCTTCCTAAACAGTTAAAAACACAAAAACAAAACAAAACTCGTCTGGAAATCTTAACCGCATTAGAAAATACGTTAATAGAGGCGGCTTTACATGATTGGGATAGTGCGGTTAAAACCTGCACACGACATATTAAAGATAGCCCGATACAAAAAGGACAGTATAGCTTTATCGCTTACTGCGCTAATAAAGTAGGACATATTGATATGCGCAGCACTCACATTAACAATCTGCGCGCATTAGAGGGAAGCACTCATATTGCTAACCTGCTAGAAGCAGAATTCATGTTAGACGAGAAAAAACCTGAAAAAGTCTTAGCTTTGTTAAGAGATGAATCCCTAGAAGACGTGAACGTTTTAACTTATTTATGTCAGGCTTATTTGCAAATCAAAGCGACTACCGAGATTGAAAAAAACCTGCCCAAGTTACTTATACACACTCAAAAACAACCCAAAAAGTTTCATGCTGCATATGAAACTTGTCA
>CBFHSW010000108.1:0-11547 GCA_965658595.1 Gammaproteobacteria bacterium
TCTAGCATCCAAGGCATTGATGTCGAATATGCTTCTGAGCTTGGATATAGAATTAAACACTTAGGAATTGCTAAGCGTAACTCACAAGGTTTAGAGATGCGTGTACATCCAACATTAGTTCCACATCGTCGTTTGTTAGCCAATGTTGATGGTGTGATGAATGCTGTACTCGTGCAGGCGGATGCAGTTGGGCCGACGTTATACTATGGCCCTGGCGCAGGTGCGGAACCAACTGCCTCAGCAGTGGTTGCTGATTTGGTTGATGTAGTGAGAGCACTCACTAGTGATCCTGAGAACCGTGTGCCACATCTTGCTTTTCAGCCGGCCGCGATTGCAGACATTCCTGTACTCACTATGCCAGAAGTGGAAACAGCCTTTTATTTACGTATGCAAGTTATCGATCAAACTGGTGTGTTGGCAGATATCACACAGATTTTTTCTGACCATAATATTAGTATAGAGGCAGTAGTACAGAAAGACCGTAAGCATGCTCAAGACAGCGTGCCATTAATTATTCTCACGCATCGTGTATTAGAGTCAAACATGATGATAGCGCTTGAAAAAATAGAAGCGCTAAACACTATTTCAGAACAAGTCGTTAGTATTCGATTAGAAACTTTGGATTAACATAATGAATGAGCCTAAATCCCACTACACAGGATTAATTAAGAAATATCTCTCGCGTCTACCATTAGATCCTAACGGTAAAATTGTTAGCTTAGGTGAGGGGCAAACACCATTAATCCGTTGTCATAATATCGATATAGCTAATCAACATGATGTTGATTTATATTTAAAATTTGAAGGGCTAAATCCTACTGGATCATTTAAGGATCGCGGAATGACAGTCGCTGTCACTAAAGCAGTTCAAGATGGAAGTAAGGCGATAATATGTGCATCTACTGGTAACACTTCAGCGGCCGCTGCTGCTTATGCTTCGCGTGCTGGCATACGTGCATTTGTACTTATTCCAGATGGAAAAATTGCTATGGGTAAATTGGCGCAGGCGATGATTCACGGAGCTATTGTTATTCAAGTACGTGGTAACTTTGATGATGGTATGCGTTTAGTTAAGGAGGTCGCTGAACATGCGCCTGTAGATATCGTCAATAGTATCAATCCATATCGCTTGCAAGGCCAAAAAACAGCAGCCTTTGAAATCATAGAAGACTTAGGCAAAGCCCCTGATTATCATTGTTTGCCTGTCGGTAATGCGGGCAATATTACAGCTCATTGGATTGGTTATACGGAGTCATGTAGTCATCAGGGATCTATTCAAACTCAGTCATGTGCTCTATGTAATGGTAATTGTTTGTTCCCAACCGATTCGACCATTCAATCACGTCCTAAAATGGTGGGCTATCAGGCCTCTGGTAGTGCTCCCTTCATGCGAGGTGGCATGGTAGATGATCCTGATACCATAGCTACTGCTATTCGAATTGGTCATCCGCAAAGTTGGGATCAAGCCTGGAAAGTGGCGCAAGAGTCAGATGGATGGTTTGATGAGTGCAATGATGAAGAAATTCTTGCGGCACAAAGGACACTAGCATGTGATGAAGGCGTATTTTGTGAGCCTGCATCTGCTACTTCAGTGGCCGGTGCATTACGAGACATCAGCAGCGGTAAAATACCTGCAGGTAGCTCAGTTGTATGCACACTCACTGGCCATGGTTTGAAAGATCCTGATACGGCTATTAAGCAATGCACTAGTAAAATGATCACTATTGATGCTCAATTAGAAGATGTGAAATCGGCTATCTTGTCGAATATGGATTGAGTGATTCAAGTGTCAATTTAAGACTGTACAGGGCTCATCGTAGATTCTGATATTATCGCGATGCCAACCATTCAAATAACGATACAGATTCACCCAATTGCCATGCTTGTGTACTGACTTGTTGCTGTATGCTGTGCTCCAGTTGCTGTAAGTAGAGTTTTCGGCTAATTGACTCACCACCTAATGAGCTAAGGTGTTGGGACGGTAATTGGGTGTCGATCATTGTATATCCCCAAGTGTCTAAATAAGCAGCCAAAGACAACAGGGCGATCTTTGAGGCGTCATTAGCACGACTAAACATCGATTCGCCAGCAAATATCTTGCCCATCGCTAAACCATAAATACCACCTACTAATTTTCCTTGCTGATTCCATACTTCAAGGCTGTGAGCGTAGCCTTGCTCGTGCAACTCACCGTAAGCTTGTTTCATCTCGTCAGTAATCCACGTGTTTCGTGAATAGGTGCGTGGCTCAGCACAGGCTTGAATGACGTTTTCAAAATCTGTGTCAAACGTTACTCTCCATTGTTGGCGTCTAAGCGTTCTCAATACACTCTTATGTGCGATAGATTGTTTTGGGTAGAGCACACCTCGTGGATTTGGACACCACCAAAGAATGGGTTGAGGCTGCTGGTACCATGGGAAAATGCCACAACGATAAGCTTTTAAAATACGTTCAGAACTTAGGTCACCGCCTGCAGCGAGCAAGCCTTCGGGATCGTCTAAAGCTGATTCTGGTGAAGGAAATGAATAATTTGGATCATTGGGATCTAGCCATTTAAGCTCAATGGCAGACATTACTCAGACCGATAAGGTGATAGAGTCATGAGCTCTTCGTATTGCTCTCGCATGGCAATTTTTTCGCGCTCACAAAAACTATAAATAGGCTCTCTGAACTGCTGATTAGCAATCCAATGTGATGACCAAGTGATGGTAGGTAAAAATCCGCGAGTGATTTTATGTTCACCCTGTGCACCAGGTTCAAAACGTTGTAACTTGTGTTGGATACAGTACTCTATGCCTTGATAAAAACAGGTCTCAAAATGCAAGCTATCGTATGTGGATTCACAGCCCCAAAAACGACCAAATAGTGCATCATCACTTTTAAAACAAATGGCACAAGCGATAATTTTATCTTTATGCATTGCGAAAATAAAAATTAACTGTTCACCCATGGTGAGTGCAATTTCTTTAAAAAAACCTTTGCTCAAAGTGGGTAATCCTGACTTGCGATCAAAAGTGCTTTCATAAAAGTGATGTGCTTTTGAAATTTCATTTGTGCTGGCTTGGTCGCCAGATTTGATGGTAAATGTTATATTTTCCTCGGCCACCTTGCGACGCTCTCGTTTTACTTTTTTACGTTTGCGTGACACGAAGGTGCTGATAAAGTCTTCAAAGTCTGTGTAGTGTTTATTTTTCCAATGATACTGACAACCTATTCTCTGTTGCATGCCTAATTGTTGACATATTTCAGTGTCCTCATCCGTGGTAAATAGGATATGGCTACCACTCATATTCATTTTTTCGGTCAAACGAATTATTTGCTTAACCATAAGTTTTTTAATGGCAACTGATTGCGCTAATAGGCGTGCACCTGAAACAGGATTATATGGAATTGAAGAGACAATTTTTGGGTAATACTCAAGTGATGATTGTTCGTAGGCGGAGGCCCAACTCCAGTCGAATACAAATTCGCCATAGGAGTTAGTTTTAATATACAAAGGGCAGGCACCGATCAATTTTTCAGATGAGTCCCTGATCGCTAAATGATAGGGATACCATCCGTATTCTTGTCCTACACAGTTATGTGTCTCTAGTGCGCTCAGAAACTCATAGCGGGTAAAAGGGTCAGAAGTCCCTGCTAAGTTATTCCATTCAAAGGCATCAATCTCCGACAGACTGGTATGGAAACAAAGCTCAAGACGAGCATCATCACGGGAGCTCTCATTAGTTGAGCTCCTAACTGAGTTATGTCCAGAATCACCATCAGTATCTTGCTCAAAACCTTGTTCTGATTCTTGACCGGAATCATTGCTCACACCCATGAAAGCACTCGTACTGGCAATTTTTACTCTGAACTTATTTGATCTAAGTAGCGCTCAGCATCTAAGGCTGCCATACATCCAGTGCCTGCTGAGGTAATGGCTTGTCTATAGATATGATCCATGACGTCACCTGCTGCGAAAACGCCTTCAACACTGGTTGAGGTTGCATTACCGTGCAAGCCACTTTTGACTGTAATGTAGCCACCTTTCATCTCTAGCTGCTGATCAAAGATAGCGGTGTTTGGACTATGCCCAATTGCAATGAATACACCCGCAAGATCAATATCCTGAGTGCTGTCGTCTTGTGTGTGTTTGATGCGTACACCTGTTACTCCACTATCATCACCTAGAACTTCATCTAAGGTATGGTTCCAAGCGATAGACACGTTGCCATTTTTCTCTTTTTCAAACAGCTTATCTGCGAGGATTTTTTCACATTTGAGTGTATCTCTGCGATGTATGAGCGTGACGTTTGCAGCAATGTTGGATAAATACAGCGCTTCTTCTACTGCTGTGTTTCCACCGCCGACCACAGCCACATCTTTACCTTTATAAAAGAATCCATCACAGGTAGCACAAGCAGACACACCTTTACCTTTAAAGGCCTCTTCAGAATCTAATCCCAGATACATGGCGGATGCCCCAGTGGCAATAATGAGTGAGTCGCAGGTATAGGATCCGTTAATATCACCATTTAATTTGAATGGGCGTTGGCTAAAGTCAACGGATTGTATGTAGTCGAAGATTACTTTAGTGCCATATTTTTCTACATGCTCAAGCATGCGTTGCATCAACTCTGGGCCTTGCAGTCCTTCCACATCACCGGGCCAATTATCAACGTCTGTGGTGGTCATTAGCTGTCCACCTTGTTCCAGTCCAGAAATGATGACAGGCTCTAAATTAGCTCGTGCTGCATATACGCCTGCGGTGTATCCGGCAGGTCCCGAACCAAGAATAATTAGTTTATGATGCTGAGTGTCACTCATGGCTAAGCTCCCTTAAATGGTTGATATCTGTGTTAATTTGAGCCGCTATGTTACGGTGGTCTGGTGATAGGAGCAAATGTCTGTAAACTCCAACATTGAGCTCTCTTTCGGATTTTGTTTTGGCTCTTTAATAGGATTTAAAACTTGACATAATTGATCAAAATATCAATGATTTAACATATATTCTTAATCTAATAACTCATTACCGTGGCACGAGCAGCAAAAAAAACAACTAAAGCATCACAAACTTCAGATAAGGCTCATTTCAATATGAGCACAGGTTTGCGTGAAAGTTCATTGGTCATCTTGTTTGCCATAGGTGCTTATCTGGTTCTGGCATTGATGAGTTATAACAATAGTGATCCAGGCTGGTCTGTCAGTAGTTCAGGAGATGCTATTCAAAATATGGGGGGAGCGGCTGGGGCCTTCTTCGCTGATTTATTTTTATTCTTGTTTGGATATTTTGCCTATCTCGCTCCTTTAATGGTGGCCTACAGTGGCTGGTTAATCCATAAAGGTGTGAATGAAGACGGCAAGCTAGATGTGCATTTGTTAAGTGTGCGCTGGAGTGGGTTTATATTAACCTTAGTTGCGGGCTGTGGATTAGCTTCACTGCACTTTAAATCCTCTTATTTACCTTCAGACTCTGGAGGGGTTCTTGGAAATCTTGTCTCCAGTGCTTTCGTATCAGCGTTTAGTTATCTTGGAGCTACTTTATTGCTGTTGGGACTATTCTTAGCAGGTACGACTATCTTTACGCGCTTATCTTGGCTGCGTTTAATTGAGAGCACGGGCAAAGTTACGGTAATAGTACTCTCTGTGATTTACCACAGCGTGGTGACTATTGCTCAAAGAGTGTGGGCATTAATTCAAGCTAGAAAAGTTGAAAAACAGCAAGATATCGCCACCAAGGTTAAAAAAGAACTAAAACCACGCAGTCAAAAGCTGCGCATCGAACCCAATGTAAACACGCCAATTGTGAGCGAGCGAGCTCAACGTGAGAAACAAATACCGTTATTTGAGGCTAAAGGCGATGGTACTTTACCGCCCCTAAATATGCTGGACCCTGCTAAAAATGAATATGTTGGATATTCTGAAAAAGCACTTGAGGCACTCTCTAAACAGGTTGAGTTAAAGTTACTAGATTTTGGTATCGAGGCACAAGTAAGTGAGGTGCACCCTGGTCCTATTGTGACTCGCTTTGAGTTGTTATTAGCCCCCGGTTTAAAAGTAAGCAAAGTGTCGGCCTTAGCCAAAGATTTAGCCAGAGCACTTTCAGTGGTAAGTGTGAGAATTGTAGAAGTCATACCAGGGAAACCTTCGGTAGGTTTAGAGATCCCTAATGAAAAACGTGAAATGGTGCGCCTCAGTGAAATCCTTCACTCCAAAGCCTATGACGATTCATCATCACCCCTGACTCTAGGTTTAGGTAAAGATATTGGTGGGCGTCCAATCGTCGTGAATCTAGCGGCTATGCCACACTTGTTAGTTGCGGGTACCACTGGTTCAGGTAAGTCGGTTGGTGTTAATGCCATGATCCTAAGCTTACTTTATAAAGCATCTCCAGCTGATGTGAGATTGATCTTAATCGATCCAAAAATGTTGGAACTGAGCGTCTATGAAGGTATACCTCATCTACTTACACCGGTTGTGACGGACATGAAAGAAGCTTCAAATGCTTTACGGTGGTGTGTGGCTGAAATGGAACGTCGATATCAACTGATGTCAGCTTTAGGTGTGCGTAATATTTCTGGTTACAACACCAAGATACAAGAGGCCGATAAACAAGGTGAACCAATTCTAGATCCATTGTTTGTAGCTAATGATCAAGTTAATCCTGAAGCGAGTGCTGACCCACTAACACAACTACCCACCATCGTAATAGTGGTGGATGAGTTTGCCGATATGATGATGGTAGTAGGTAAGAAAGTTGAAGAATTAATTGCACGTCTTGCGCAAAAGGCTCGTGCAGCTGGTATTCATTTGATTTTAGCCACACAAAGACCATCAGTAGATGTCATTACTGGTTTAATCAAAGCTAATATTCCAACACGTATGGCATTTCAAGTTTCATCAAAAGTTGATTCAAGAACAATCTTAGATCAAATGGGCGCCGAGCAGTTATTAGGCCATGGAGATATGCTTTATCTTCCTCCTGGCACCTCGATCCCGGAGCGAGTGCATGGCGCATTTGTCTCGGACGGGGAAGTCCATAAAGTGTGCAATTACTTGCGTGAAAAGAGTGAGCCGAATTATTTAGAAGAAGTTGTGCAAGAACCCTCTATGGGTGCGGACAGTATTCCTGGTCTAGAGCCAATGCAAGATGGTGAGGGTTTAGATCCTTTGTATGACCAAGCAGTAGCTATTGTGACTGAAACTCGTAAGGCCTCTATTTCTTATGTGCAACGTCGCCTCAAAGTAGGGTATAACAGAGCCGCACGTATGGTCGAGGAGATGGAAAATAGTGGAGTCGTCTCAGAGGTGCAATCTAATGGCTCAAGAGAAGTGTTAGCTCCACCGCCTCCAAAATAAAATAACATCCTATTATGTTTCGAACCTTCATATTATTTGTGCTCTCATTGTTCAGTATGTCAGGCTGGTGCTTGACCGAAGAGGGGCTATCCTCAGTGTTGAGCTCTTCTGATCACTTTAAAGCGGATTTTTATCAGCAAGTGATCGATGCTGATGATGTCATCATTCAAGAAGCGAGTGGTTTTTTTGTGCTTAAAAAGCCAGGTCGATTTAAATGGCACTACAAATCACCTATTTCTCAACAGATCGTTGCTGACGGTAAAAATCTCTGGATGTTCGATATCGATTTAGCACAAGTGACTGTGCAGCCGATTGATGACGCACTGGGATCAGCGCCTATTATGTTATTGACTGAAAACAAACCATTGGCAGAGGATTTCGAGATACGAGAGATGTCGATGGCATTTGGTTTGCAGTGGATAGCTTTGGTTCCTAGAATTAAGGATACAGAATTTTATCGTATTGAAATCGGTGTAGATGGTGAAGATATCAGGGAAATGAAACTTTATGATCATTTTGATCAAACCACAGTCATCCGCTTTTCAAACATACAATATGACGCGATGTTGGATGATTCAAACTTTAAATTTGTGATACCTCAAGGCGTTGATGTTGTAGGTGAGCCTAAATAAATTATGTCTAGTCAGGATATGTTTGATAATGATCCTGCGAGTGCAGATGCAGAAGAGCACTATCGACCTCTAGCAGACCGTATGCGCCCCGATAATATTGATGAATTTGTCGGTCAAGCACATTTGCTAGATCAAACCTCACCGCTACGTAAAGCGATTAATTCTGGTAAACCACATTCCATGGTGTTGTGGGGACCTCCGGGAACCGGTAAGACCACTATTGCCAATCTTATAGCCAAGCATTGTCAGGTACCTTTTTTATCTGTGTCTGCAGTACTCAGTGGCATTAAAGAAATTCGCGCGGCTATCGAAACAGCAAAACAGAATCAAATACTCAAGCATGCAACTACAGTATTATTTGTTGATGAGGTTCATCGATTTAATAAGTCTCAGCAAGATGCATTCTTACCTCATATTGAAAACGGCACTATTTGTTTTATAGGCGCGACCACAGAAAATCCCTCATTTGAGTTGAACAATGCGCTGTTATCTAGAGCCCGAACCTATGTGTTAAAACGTTTAGAAGAAAGTGATATAGCACAATGCATAACAAGTGCAATTGAACATAAATCACGTGGATTAGGTGAAAGAGCATTAGAGATTGCTGAAAGTGAGATAGATCTACTGGCACGTGCCGCTGATGGAGATGCTCGCAAAGCCCTGACTTTATTAGAGTTGGCAGCTGACCTGTGTCAATCCCAAGAGGGCGAAAATGCGTCTAATATTATAGATAAAGCTATTATCGAACAGGTGACTCAAAGTAGTTTGAGGCGGTTTGATAATCAAGGTGAATATTTTTATGACATGATTTCAGCCTTACATAAGTCTGTACGAGGAAGTGATCCAGATGCCAGTTTGTATTGGTATTGTCGCATGTTAGATGGAGGATGTGATCCAATCTACATAGCGCGCAGAATTGTCCGAATAGCCTCAGAAGATATTGGCAATGCTGATCCAAGAGCTTTGCAGATATGCCTATCAGCTTGGGATACTTATACACGCTTAGGCAGTCCAGAGGGTGAACTCACCATCGCTCAAGCGATTGTTTACCTCGCATGTGCAGCTAAGAGTAATGCGGTCTATAAGGCTTACAAAAGTGCTATGCATGATGCTAGAGAGCAAGGCACTCTAGAAGTTCCATTACATCTGCGCAACGCACCGACGAAGTTAATGGAAGGGCTTGATTATGGAAAAAACTATCGATATGCGCATAATGAAGAAGATGGATATGCCGCTGGTGAGAACTACTTTCCGGAAGAATTGATGAATACGCAATATTATTATCCAGTGGAAAGGGGTTTGGAGATTAAAATCAAAGAAAAACTAGAATACTTGCGTAAAAAATAGCCGTTATGTAATAGATCCATTGGCGCTTATTTTTGTGTATCATCTGCACACAGGTTTAACTTACACTGATTACACAAGCACAAATATTTTTACACCATTTAAACTATACTCAACTTAATATTTATATATATAGGGACTCACCATGTCAGATGAATTAAGACTCTCCAAGCAATTGGTAGACAATATTATGCAAGCGGTAATTAGCGAAGATGAGCGCGCATCAGATCCATTTATCGGTAGCCAATATCTCACAGCAGTGGTGGGATACGTCGTCGGAACTGCTTCTATTGCCGATCAAGAGAAAAAAGAAATCATGAATGAGTTGAGCTCGTTTATGCAGCACGTATTTGAAGATGTAACCCAACCTCAGGATCAAGCCCAGCAGCCTGCACAATCAGCACCAGTAGCACCACCGGGTAGTGCCTTTGGAATTTGGAAGCCAAATAATGATTAAGGATGTTTTTTCTTTAATCTGACATCAACAATTAGTATAATCCGACCAACACCACACCCAACAGAAGGTATTCATAATGGATGAAGAAGCGATTAAAACAATCATAACAGTTGTTATCATGATGATTCCTATCGGAATTCTTGCATTTAGCATTCTGGATAAATACATGTTCTAACTGTTTAGAACATTCTAAAAAAGGCCGCAACAAGCGGCTTTTTTTATGCGTATAGTGTTTTATAACTTACTGATATTTAGTCTCTTCTTAAACGATCTGAAATCGCCATTGGTGAAGGATACTTAAATACCACGATGTAAGAGGAGAGTATAAAGGTAATGATCGTCGCCACATGGATTAGATAAGCTGCACGCTCTCCCAACACACCTACATTCAGAGCCAATGCTCCTAACAAAATAGAAAACTCGCTTAACTGCCCGATTCTGAAACCTATCTCTTTAGCGCTGCTGTCATCCTCATGCCCTAATCTACGCAGCAATACTCGGTATACGATAGGTTTTAGGATTAATGCGAAAGCGGCCAATATACAGGCAGGAACTAATACATCTGCAAGAATATTTAGCTGGAAACTGGCACCTATAGCAAAGAAGAAAATCACTAAAAAGAAATCACGCAGGGGTTTAAGGCTCTCGGCGATGAACATGGATATTGGACCTGTGGCGATTGAAACGCCAGCAATAAAAGCTCCAATTTCATGAGAAAGGCCCATATAGATCGCAATTTCAGATAGGCCCAAGCACCAACCAATGGCAACTAGGAATACATATTCTAAGATTTTGTCGAATTTTCTAAATAGAAAAGTAAGCACATAATTAGAAAATAGGAAGGCAAAGATAGCTAGGATTGGCAGACTGATTATCAACTTAATGAGACTATACATACTGTCTGCTTGTCCTTCTGCTTGAGAGTGCAATAGCAACATAAATACAATCGCGATCAAATCTTGTAGAAGTAATACGCTGATGATTACCTCACCAATATGGCGATGATGGAGTACTGTTGTGGGCAGCAATTTAAGACCAATAATGGTACTGGAAAAGATCATGCTGGCGGCGATAATCATACTGTCAGTGGAATTAAAGCCCATCGATAAGGCAATTAGATACGAGATACCAGCAAGAATAATAGAGGCCGCTAACGTGATTAAAGTTGTATCTTTAATCAGCGCGAGCAGTTTATTAGGATTGAGATTCAACCCTAATAAAAATAATAAAAACATGATGCCTATGTCGGATACTTGTTGAATAAATTCATGATTCTTGACCACGCCTAATGCAGACGGTCCCAGTAATATTCCCAGCCCTATGTAGGCCACTAATAATGTTTGACGAGCGTACAGCGCTAGAGTTGATAGAACGGCTGCACCACTGAAAATCACGAATATGGTGAATATAATTTCATCAGACTGCATGTTTTCTCTCCATTGTGACAAGTTCTAGCCAGTGTTTTACAGGTGTTTGAGTGCCTTTTTGTAGATGCATCAAACAGCCAATATTGGCTGTGGCAATCACATCTGGTTGATGCTGGTGAATATTCTCAAGCTTATTGTCTCGCAATGTTGTAGCTGTGCTAGCGTGCAGTAATGAATAAGTACCCGCTGAGCCACAACATAAATGTTTATCCTGAAAATCAACCACATGGTGTCCCGACTGTCTCAAAATAGTCTCCACGACGCCATTGATTTTTTGCCCATGTGAAAGTGTGCAAGGTGGATGAAAAGCCACTGTCTGCGGGTCACCTACATGAGTGAAAGAATATCC
>CBFHSW010000109.1:0-11428 GCA_965658595.1 Gammaproteobacteria bacterium
AAACAAATATAACTGATAGCTATGAATAAAGTTCCTTTGACAATTCGCGGTGCGGAAAAACTTCGAGATGAATTGAAGCGCCTGAAAACAGTCGATAGGCCGACAGTCATTGATGCGATTGCTACAGCACGTGAGCATGGTGATTTAAAAGAAAATGCTGAATACCACGCTGCTCGTGAGCAACAGAGTTTTATTGAAGGGCGTATACAGGAAATTGATGGCAAGCTTTCAAATGCTGAAATCATCGATGTTGCTAAGTTGAATGCTGGAGATCGTGTTGTGTTTGGTGCCACTGTAGACTTGTGTAACGAGGAAACAGGTGAAGAAATCACTTATCAAATCGTAGGTGAAGATGAGGCGGATATCAAAGCTCAGCTGATCTCAGTTGCTTCACCCATAGCGCGTGCCTTGATTGGTAAAAATGTTGGAGATATTGCAGTGGTCATTGCTCCGGGTGGTGAGAAAGAATTTGAAATACTTGCTGTGCGATACATCTAGATACCCTCCTACTATCTGGTCATAATGTCTAATGGCACGAAGTAAAAGCAGTTCACGTTGGCTGTCTCGACAAAGCAGCGATCCTTATGTGGCGAAAGCCAAATCTCTCGGCTATCGCTCGCGTGCGGTGTTTAAGCTAGAAGAAATTCAAAATAAATACCAAATATTCCGGTCCAATAAATGTGTTGTAGATCTGGGTGCAGCTCCTGGTGCCTGGACACAATACGCTGTAAAGCAGTTGCCCAATCCTGATTGTTGTATCATAGGGCTAGATATCCTGCCTATGACTCCTTTGGATAGGGTTTGTCTTATACAGGGTGACTTTACAGAGTTGGAAGTTCTACAACAGTTGGTTACTGTAATAGCCGGGAATCAGCCAGACCTTGTTTTATCGGATATGGCCCCCAATATATCAGGTAACAAAGCAATTGATCAGCCAAAGTCCATGTATTTAGCGGAGTTGGCGTTGGAATTTACACAACAACACCTTGCAGAGGGTGGATCATTCGCCGTTAAATTGTTTCAAGGGGCTGGTTATACCGACTATCTACAAGCTCTAAAGTCGAGTTTTAAGCAGGTAAACACATTCAAGCCCAAGGCATCGCGCAAAGAGAGCAAAGAGATGTATGCAGTCGCGCGCGGATTTGGGGTATAGTGAAATCACTTTCACACATGTACGCGGTAGTAATACCTCATACAAATATAAAGGTTTTTATATGAACGATATGGTGAAAAATCTAATTTTATGGGCAGTCATCGTGGTTGTATTGATGTCAGTATTTGACAATTTCAGTACTAGCAACCAACAGACCGCACAGATAACCTATTCACAGTTTATTACAGAAGTACGCTCTGGTCAGATCAAGAACGTCAATATCGATTCTGACAATCGTACTATCACAGGCCAGAAATTCTCTGGAGAAGAGTTCACTACCTTCAGTCCAGGTGACGTCAAATTAGTGGATGAACTACTCAACTCCGATGTTGAAATTGCTACCAGCCCATCTCAGAAGCGCTCGTTGTTGATGGATATCTTTATCAGCTGGTTCCCAATGTTATTGTTAATTGGTTTGTGGATATTCTTAATGCGTCAGATGCAGGGCGGCGGCGGTGGTCGTGGCGGTGCGATGTCATTTGGCAAGAGCAAAGCTCGTTTAATGGGCGAAGATCAAATCAAAGTTACATTCTCGGATGTCGCCGGTGTAGAAGAGGCCAAGGAAGAGGTTTCAGAATTGGTGGAGTTCCTTAGAGATCCCGGTAAATTCCAGAAACTTGGTGGAAAAATTCCACGTGGTGTACTTATGTGTGGTTCTCCAGGTACAGGTAAAACACTATTGGCCAAAGCCATTGCTGGTGAGGCTAAAGTCCCTTTCTTTACAATCTCAGGGTCTGATTTTGTAGAAATGTTTGTCGGTGTGGGTGCCTCTCGTGTACGTGACATGTTCGCACAAGCTAAGAAGCATTCTCCCTGCATTATCTTCATTGATGAAATCGATGCCGTAGGTCGACATCGTGGTGCTGGCGTCGGTGGTGGTAATGATGAGCGTGAGCAAACTCTGAATCAATTGTTGGTTGAGATGGATGGATTTGATGGCAACGAAGGCGTAATTGTGATCGCTGCTACTAACCGACCAGATGTGCTTGATCCAGCCCTGTTAAGACCGGGTCGTTTTGATCGTCAAGTGACGGTCCCATTACCTGACTTACGTGGTCGTGAGCAGATTCTTAAAGTTCACATGCGTAAGGTACCATTAGGTAGTGATATTCGAGCTGATATAATCGCCCGAGGCACGCCAGGTTTCTCAGGTGCAGATCTTGCCAACCTTGTTAATGAAGCGGCTTTATTCGCAGCTCGCGCAAACAAACGCAATGTCGAAATGGCAGAATTAGAGCGTGCTAAAGATAAAATCATCATGGGTGCGGAACGTAAGTCCATGGTAATGAATGACGATGAGAAGAATCTCACGGCTTATCATGAAGCAGGTCACGCAATTGTGGGTCGCATAGTCCCTGATCATGACCCTGTCTACAAAGTGTCTATTATCCCTCGTGGACGAGCATTAGGTGTCACTATGTTTTTGCCATCAGAAGATCGCTACAGCCACAGTAAACAAAGACTTGAGAGTCAGATCTCCAGCTTGTTTGGAGGGCGTTTAGCTGAAGAGATTATCTTTGGTGTGGACGCTGTTACAACAGGTGCTTCCAACGATATAGAACGTGCTACTGAAATAGCACGTAATATGGTGACTAAATGGGGCTTGTCTTCAAAGATGGGGCCTTTAGCTTACAGTGAGGAAGAAGGAGAGGTTTTCTTAGGTCGTTCGGGTTCACAGAACAAGACGGTATCAGACGAGACTGCGCATTCAATTGATGAAGAAGTGAGAAAAATCATAGATGATAATTACCAGCGTGCTAATGAGATCTTGATAAATAATCTTGATAAATTACACATTATGGCAAAAGCGTTAATGACGTATGAAACCATCGATACAGAGCAAATTGATGACATCATGGAGGGTAAGACGCCTCGTCAACCTAAAGATTGGGGAGATGATGAGCCAGGTGGTCAAGGTGCGCAGTCAGGTTCTTCATCTGACGACAGTACGGGCCCAATTGGAGGGCCAGCCAGTCTGCATTGATTTTTTTAGGTTGATAAAGTGTTACTCTACAACGGCCCGCAATTGCGGGCCGTTGTTGTTTTCAACTTAAGCAAATTTATGCAAAGAAAATATTTTGGAACAGATGGTATTAGAGGGCGTGTAGGTCACGGCGTCATGACGCCTGAATTTGTGCTCAAGCTAGGTTGGGCCGCAGGTCGCGTTCTTTGTCAGCACTCACATGATTTGGTTTTAATTGGAAAAGATACTCGTATTTCGGGTTACATGTTCGAATCCTTATTGGAAGCAGGCCTATCTGCAGCAGGGGTGCACAGTCGCTTGTTAGGGCCTATGCCTACACCAGCAATTGCTTATTTAACGCGTACTTTGAGAGCCTCAGCAGGCATTGTCATCAGTGCCTCACATAATCCTTATTATGATAATGGTGTAAAGTTCTTCAGTGCAGATGGCACTAAACTTGATGATGAGGTCGAGCTAGCCATAGAACAAGAAATGCAAAAGCCATTAGAAACAGTTAAATCTGACCAGTTAGGAAAAGTGGAGAGAATATTTGATGCTGCTGGACGTTATTCAGAATTCTGCAAAAATAGTGTCTCTCCCACACTCAGCCTACACGGTCTAAAAATTGTGATCGATTGCGCCCACGGAGCTACTTACAATATTGCACCACAGGTGTTCACCGAGCTGGGAGCCAAAGTGAACACCATAGGTTCAGCCCCGAATGGTATTAATATTAATGATCAATGTGGAGCTACTGCACCTGCACTCATTCGCCAAGCAGTAGTTGAACAACAAGCTGATTTAGGGATCGCCATAGATGGCGATGGCGATCGCTTGATCATGGTGGATGATCAGGGTGAGATCGTGGATGGTGATGAGTTATTGTTTATCATCGCCATCGCACAACATGCAAAACAGCAACTTAACGGAGGCGTAGTCGGCACTCAAATGAGTAACCTTGGGCTGGAACATGCATTGGCTCAAAAAAATATTCAATTTCAACGCGCAGCTGTCGGTGATCGCTATGTATTTGAGATGATGCAGCAACTTAATTGGTGTTTGGGAGGGGAATCCTCAGGACATATTATCTGTTTAGATAAGACCACTACCGGTGATGCCATTATTTCCGCGTTACAAATATTAGAATCACTTGAAGAAATGCAAATGACATTAAGGCAGGCGACTGCCATGATGACAAAGTACCCACAAATATTGATCAATGTTCCTGTTATAAAAAAACATGATTTAGACCAACTGACTCGTGTGCAAGATGCCTTAGACGAGATTAGAGTTGAATTAGCCGATCAAGGACGTGTTTTGCTTAGAGCTTCTGGAACAGAGCCTCTAATTAGAGTCATGGTAGAGGGTGTTGATCAATCACAGGTGCAACAGGCGGCACAACGTTTAGCGGAGATTGTGAGAGAAGAATGTTGCTAACGTGGCATAACAATATTGGCTTTTTGTCTTCATTTCATTGATTTTCTGTGTTGCGCTAGGTAAGCTGGCGCGCTATTTCTGATCAACTGGTTTAATTTATGCGTCGTCCATTAGTAGCAGCAAATTGGAAGTTGAATGGCAGCTTAGAGATGGCATCAACATTGGTTGTTGATATCCATACGCATGCCCAACAATGCCTGCATGTTGACGTGGTAATTGCCCCTCCTTATCCTTATTTACAGATGGTAGGTGATAGTTTGTCAGGGGAAAACACAAGTTTGGCTGCACAGAATGTTGGAATGCATCAGCAAGGAGCATTTACTGGCGAAGTATCAGCCCAGATGCTCTCAGAAATGGGTTGTAAATATGTCATCATCGGACATTCAGAGCGACGAGAATATTACTCAGAAACAGATGAATGCATTGCTAAAAAAGTGTCGTGCTCCAGACAATCAAATTTAGTGCCTATCATCTGTGTAGGTGAAACCCTAGAACACAGGCAACAAGAGCGTGTTGATGAGGTTATCACAGCGCAGATAATTTCCGTATTGGATGAAGTTGGTATAGACAATTTGCAACAGTGTGTGATCGCTTATGAGCCTATTTGGGCCATCGGGACCGGTCAAACGGCTACTCCACAACAAGCTCAAGCCGTGCATAAAATGATACGTAGGCTGGTTGAAAAGCATTCAGCACAATTGTCGAAACAGATGAGAATTATATACGGCGGCAGTGTTAAACCAAATAACGCGCTAGAATTGTTTTCTCAGTTGGATATCGATGGAGGATTGATAGGTGGGGCTAGTTTAGATGCCGCTCTCTTCAATCAAATTCTGGATGCAGCAGCGAAGCAAACAGAAAATTAACAAGAAAACCAACAAATAGGTTATTTAACTCATGTTATATAGTATTTTAGTATCAGTGGATGTGTTTATTGCCGCGGGTTTGATCGGCTTGATTTTGATGCAACAGGGTAAAGGTGCCGGTATGGGTGCTGCTTTTGGCTCTGGTGCCTCAGGAACGGTATTTGGAGCGCGAGGTTCGGGTTCATTCATGACTAAAATGACCTCAATATTAGCTGTTTTGTTTTTTCTCAACAGTATCTTCCTCGCCTATGTAGCAACCAACCAAACAGAGGCAACCAGCGTCATCGATACGGTGTCAGTGTCTCAGGAAAGTGAACAACAAAATACGGATATACCCAAAGTGATCAATCTGCCTGAGGGCGCAAGTCAAGAGGAAATGATTGATATCATAAAGCAGCAAATCGAAGGAAAAGCTGCGCCGTCTCAAAATGATGTACCTGCCGTGGGCAATGATAATTAAATATTTGTCTGACAACGCACATCTTTAAAAAAAGATAAATTATAGACTTAGCCGATGTGGTGGAATTGGTAGACACGCTGTCTTGAGGGGGCAGTGGCGAAAGCTGTGCCGGTTCGACTCCGGCCATCGGCACCAACACTAAGTCACTCACATACATTTCTCTCAAAAATATACATACATGTATTCACATATATGTATCTAATGCTCTGGTAGTTTATAAAAAACCATGACTTCCTACCTTGCACCAATCCGTTCTCGAAAATCATCTAAACACTCCTAAATTCAGCAAACAAAATCTGTTGTTAGTTCAAAATTAACAAGTTAATCGTACGTATTTAACATTAGATTACTATGATGGTGATAGCTTAACTAACGGCGACTATGATTTTAATGTAACAGGCATATTAGAGTTAGCGGATTCGGAACTTAAGGGGACAGAAAATGGCGGCTTAAGTATTATTGATAATGAGCTCAATGGTTCCCTGAAAGATGTGGGAGATAGTATCTTTGCCGGTAATAAAGGCAGTGGTGTTGCAAGGAGTAGTTTGTCACCAGAAGGTGTGGCTAATGTAAGGTCTGATACTATTTGGTATCTGGATATAGCGGATATGGCTAACTTAGGTGGTCAGATTGATCTGGTATTTGATTTAAGCGTTTTGGGTCTCACAGCGAGTGGTCACGCCAATGATTATGTCTTGCTTTGGCGTTCAGGTCAGTCAGGCCAATTTTATGAAATTGCAACGGCAGATAGTGCGACAGGTACTGCAGTTGTTTTTGAACATATCAGTGTAGATACAACGGCAACAGCAGCGCAGATACAAAGCAATGAAGGTGTAATTAATGAAGGCTACTTTACGATTGGTGAGAATGATACTGGCGCACCGGAGTATCAGCGGGTGGAAGTGACGGGTAATACGGTGGATCTTGTATTTGATGAATATTTAGATGAGATTGCTACACCTGATGCAACGGCCTTTACTGTTGAGGTAAACGGTAGTAGCCGAACCGTGTCGAATGTGTTGATGGAAGGTCAACATGTAGCACTGACATTTGATGGGTCGACTGTGACTAGCGATAGTGATGTTGTTACTGTGAGTTATACGGTTCCCACTAGTGGTGCTGTATTGCAGGATGTTGCAGGTAATAATGTGGCAACTATTAGTAATATTATTATTGGTAGTGAGGGTGATGATATATCTACTGGCACTAGCGGTGATGATATCTTTATCGGCAATGGTGGTGATAAGTTGGATTTAAGCGGATTGCTGGAAGGATACACAAGTGGTGATGATTTAAGTCAATATATTCAAGTGTCTGATGATGGTACATCAACAACGTTGAATATCGATAAAAATGGTGGTGGTGATAATTTTGGCACTCGAGCTCACGATCACCTTAGAAAATGTTGTTAATACACTGGCTGTGTTGGAGGAAAATAATCTGACATTAATATAGTTTCTTCTTGGAATATGTAAGGAGATAGAAGAATTGGTGTGTTGGGTGTCATTACATGCATTTAACACACTAAATGATTCTGTATATGTTTTGATTATTTAACTAGATATGCAGTGATGCATTTATAATTGACAAATATAGATTATTGGTTTTAGCTACCAAAAAATATTACGGTAGCTAAGCGAATGTTGAGATTAATGTTTAATAGCTCTTGAAAAAAATTTTGATTTTCTGTTATGTCATGAAACTTCAAAAGTTCTTTGATTTTCATGTATTGCGAATGCCAAATCTAGTTCTGTCTTTGGCATACACACATTTTGGTATGCACATTTTTTATGTTACAACTAGAACTAGGCAGTGTGTAAAAAGATATATCTGATGTTGTCATTTTGACGAATATCAATTCGTGATTTTTTAGATGATAATTTCTACGATTAGCTGGAGCACATGAAGAAAGCCTAATGTTGCCACTGATATAGGATATTGATTAATCACACAAGGATAGAGATATTAAGGTAATGATTGTATGTATTTTTAAGATAATACTATGAACGAATTGATTACACTTAAGCAATTTCTTGATTGCAGTTCAATAAATGTACAAAGCTATGAGATTAACCAATTGTATTTGCCTAACTCATCCAAATAGCACCTGTCCGTCCTTGAATTTTATTCATGGAGTGCGTAGACTCCACCGTCCAGATTGATGCGGGGTGGAGCAGTCTGGCAGCTCGTCGGGCTCATAACCCGAAGGTCGCAGGTTCAAATCCTGCCCCCGCTACCAGTTCGCTGGTTAATCTTTATGCATTTTCACTTTCAGTTGCATAACTGAGCATATCTTCACAATACTTAATTCTCGAAATCCTTCTCTATTCTCTGATGTTTATCAATGCGCGCTTGTGCGTCGTTTAATATCCTGTTGTGTTTTTTTTAACAGTATAAAAGCTTATTCAATAAAACTAATGATCTGTTAAAAAGTCAGCATGTTAGCTTTTAATCATTAAAATAGTATCCATTAGAGTAATAACTGTCAGTCAATTATCAGAGTGTCAAAATAGCAATCTTTTTGATTGCACCATCTCGCCAAAATGGCGACCATCCAAAACAGCTTTCTTCACTAAAAGACTAGTGCGGCAAGAAAAATTCTCAAGTGCTGTACATCATGATAGTCTCTGATTGATACACGATATTAAGCTAACCATTGTTTAATACATGCAGTATGGAACATACTCAACAATGATTAAGCTGGACTAAACAGAAGGGGATGTTGGTATGTTTTTTACAAGAGTTATTTTTATTTGTATGTTTTTTCTGTCATTACTCGCACAAGTCAGTGCAGAGTCATCTCTTCCTTATCCTCAGAGTGAGGCAGTCAAACGCCAAACTATGAATATGAACGACATTGAAAAACAGCTAGAACAACAGTTAGCTCTAGCTAGTGCACCAATCAATCCTCAGCAACAAGCATTGCTGGCTCAATTTAATCAGGGGCTAAAAGACAATCCTCAATTAAAAGCACAATTTGATACAGCTACCCCTGAACAACGGGCGGCCTTTATGGCACGGTTTGGCATCATTATGCCCGGGGCTGGCCAAGACCAACAATTTGCTTTTATTTATCAGCGTCTTGATAGCGTTATTGATGATATAAAAAAGTCAGGTGCCGCGCGTGATCACTCACAAGTGGCAGCTTTATATGAGCGTGTCAATGTAGCCAAACAGCGTATTGCGGATATCCGTAAACAACAGGGTGCAAAGACTGAGCAGGGACTAGCCGCTAATAACACAGCAGATTTCCCGGAATTTGAAAAGCATGTTCAAACTACTATCAGTTATGTGATGACGATTAAAGATGCGGTCTTAGCTGGTAGAGAGATAATGGCTCTGGTCAATCAACAACCCACTCAATATCAATCTTGGTTAATTGAGAGCCAAATCAACGCCGTGTTATTACAGCGCCATCAATTAGGTGTTGAACAGTTATCTCAATACACAAGACAAATCCAACAGTGGTCGAATCAGTATCAGCCCTTATTTGATCGAAGTGCCAAATACAATCAGGATTGGAATGACTTAATGACCGCCTTTAATGAGGTTGCCAGTGCATTGAATAATGAGAGCCCTCAGTCCATACAAGTACTAGCATCGATCATTGAGCATAATATACAAGCTCTTGATTACCTCTTGTCACCCTCACAAGAAGACACGAATGCTGTGCGGTTAGCGGATATTATTTTGACAAATCGCGCAAGATATCCCAAACGTGGTGCATTAGATGCATTGGCTCAAATTCGTTCTAACAATAATTTAGCTCTGAGAGGCTATCCAGAGCATAACCATCCAGCGGCTCCATCACTGGCGACTCAACAGACAATCATTGCGCAAGCTGATCAACAAGTCGATGCACTAATTACACAACATGCACGCACCTTAATTGCAGAGCAGAAAATGCCTCAAGACAGCTACAATGGCGATGATAAACAAGAGCTTAAGGATAAGGCGTTAGCACTAATGCAACAGCGCTATCCTGCCCTTAAAATTCATTCTGTTGCGATATGCTGTGATTGGGAACACACACAATATAGTGAAAAATTGAGAGAACCTGATGGGACAGAAATCATTAAACATTATGATTATCGTGATAATCAAATTGCGGTAGCTGTCGAAATTAATGCTGATGATGCAACTATGCTAGTGATAGGGGTTCGTCAGAATTTCATTTCACATCAAGAGACCATAGAAATTATGGCTGAGCGTCCGATGCTGACTAATAATTTATAAATTTTTGATAATTATTAGCTAGTAGAAGTTTATCCCATATAATCAAAAAGTTAATGATAGGGTGACACGGGTCAGTTACCAACTTAAATAGTACAGACCTTTGGCGAGTACTATGATCAGAATCATGTGTAGGAAAACACTCAAATGGGTGTAGCGGAAACGACGTGATGACATTGACCCGCAAATGGAATGCTTCATTGCTAAAACAAAATGTACAAGCACACTGGTTACCAACAAGATTTTAATGCATAGAATGATGCCGAAGCTGGATTCCAATGGTGACCAATTCAAGCGTGTAAAGTGCTGAGCGGCCATGATAATGCCTGATGTGTAGAGTAATACTACCACCCATGGCATGACTTTTTTTTGCCGCGTGTATGGATGCCTTTTTCAACACGCTCCATATAATTAGCAGGTAAATGCGGACGAATACCCTCAAGGATTAATACTTCGAATGTAACAATGCCAATAAAGATTGTTGCGCACGTTAGATGTACGACGATTAATATATAACTATCCATGAGTAGGGTTCCTGTTTTCGCTTGAGTGGTTCGTCAGTAAATTATGTGCTGATTTTATGATTAGAAATCGATGAGCATCATAAGAATGATCATACTTTTGTTTATTTCTAAATGCTTTTTTCACGCTTTATCTGAACATACTTACTTATTCGTTTTTATGCTGATTGCTTGTTGATATTCTTGTCAGTTTTGCTTGAACTTATATTTATTGGCAGCCATTAATTCTAGGTTTTTGGTCGAGAGTAACAGTAGTGACAATAACCAAATAGTAATTGTTTTTATTCTCATTAATATTATTGTTTATAGTACACTATTATTTAGAATCAGCATATTTAATATTGACAATAAACACTTATTAACGGTTACTCCAAGTCGAAAATTGTCTGTAACTGCGCGTGCGATAGTGGGCGTGATCCTCAGGTGCATCAGGCGACTCTTGACGCTATCAGAGGAAGGTATATTGTTCATGGGGTCGTCGGGTGACATCCCAGCAGCTTTTCGCACTGAGAAAGGAGTTAACAGATTATTATATCGAGCATCGGTGCCACCTTGCATGAATATGCCAATGCCAGTCGCCCAGTCGCCCATAGGTCGGCTAATACTAAATAGAGGAATCGGTGGGCGTTGGCTGGATTCGTTTTCACTGTTACCAAAATTATCGCTATGAGATACGTCGGGATCCATCAGACTCACAGTGATACTGTATTCTGGTGCAGTCAGATTGGCTAGCCCAGCGGGATTAATCATCATACTCTCGTTGTTGTTGCTGACGCTTTCTACAGCGCCGCCCAT
>CBFHSW010000110.1:0-11889 GCA_965658595.1 Gammaproteobacteria bacterium
ACAGCTGGGACAACAGCACAGCGTTCACAAGCTGGTTCTTCATCGAGATTGGCCGTCAAGGCGATCACCATGACCGTGGTGAGACACACTTCTGGGAGCTAGACGAAGTCGGTTCACCAAACTGTGGTCGCGGTTACTTCACTCTATTCGCACTCGCGCTATTACCACCGGTTTGGCACAAGTACATGAATGAGCAGATGAATAAGTGGGACGATGAGATGGCATCTGAAGGCGAGTTAAAGATCGCTAAGGATATGAACAACATCGCAGGTTACGCATAAGCTGCAATGATGCAAACATGTCCCCCTCTGCTTGCAGAGGGGGATTTTAATGCTCAAATAAAAAAGTACAGAGAGGAGTCTTTAAAATGAGTGAAGCAAGTTTATTTGACCGCTTAGGCGGCGCAGAGATGGTTGATAAGATTGTTGATGACATCTGGATTAACCACACTTCTAATCCGAAAGTTAAGCAAAGATACATCGACAGTGACCCAGATACAGTTAAGCGACTAGTGCGTGAATTCATGCATGCAGGCTTTGGTGGTCCACTAGAGTACACAGGTCGTGATATGTTATCTGCTCACACAGGCATGAACATCAGTGATGAAGAGTTTGTTGCAGTTTGTGATGATGTACTTAAAGCTTTAGACAAGAACGATATTGGCCAGACTGAGAGAGATCAGATTTTATGTGCTCTTTACTCAATGAAAGGCGAGATCGTTGGCGTATAGAGTCAACCAGTAAATTATTTCATAAAATCTCTAGTTCGCTAGAGATTTTATTTAAAAACTTAGGAGTCAGTAATGAAAGTAACTTGGAACGAAAATACATGTAGTCATGCAGGTAAATGTGTACAGGGTTCACCTTCAGTATTTAAAGTAGAAGACGGTAAGTTTGTAATTGATCAAACAGCTGCTTCAGAAGAAGAGATCCGTAATACAGTATCACAGTGTCCATCTGGCGCATTAACTATAGAAGACTAACTTTTAATATATAAACTAATCTAATCTTAATTCGATAGAGCACAAACTCAATTTGTTAGCAGCTTAATTTATTATCGAGTTATTGAATTAGGGGGAAATTATGATCGGAGACCAATTAAGAACCAAAATGATCCTGCGCGGACATCCTTCCTGCCCAAATACAGGTAAGTGTTTGCAAACTGCCGCTGAGAAAGGTGTTGATGTTGACTGTGAGTTAGTCACTGATGTCGACAGTGACGATTTTCGAGCAGTGTCTCCTTATGGCGTTGGGCCAGTGTTGCACGATATTGATTTTGTCGTGTATGGCACAACTGCAGTAATGTCATATTTGGATGACAAGGGATTTGGTCCATCTTTAGTACCACGAAACGGCGTGATTAGAGCAATCATGTATCAGTGGGCAATTATTGCCACTGAGTGCGTCGCTTCTAACATGGGCGACTCAATGAACAAAGATGAGTTGTCTAAATTGTTTGACGGATTAGAAAAGCAAGTTTTGAATCCTCCCAAGCGTGGCGACTTTATCTGTGGTGACTTCACACTCGCAGATATACACTGGTCATCATGCTGTAATCTGCTAGAAATTGCAGGTGCGGGTGATTTAATTAGTTCTAGACCTGGTGTTGCCAAATGGTATGACAAGGTCAAAGCACACCCAAGCACAAGTAAGGAAAAAATCATTCCTTTCACTGTTCTGCCGTCTGCTGAAGATGTTAGTTCTGGTACTTTGCAAGGTATTTCTATCAACGTATAGATTGGGTTTAATATGCGTAAAAGCGCCCAAAGAATTTTAGGGCGCTTTTTTTTGTTTTAATTTAGGGATTATTGAGTCATAAAATGTTTGGATTATTTGGCGGTAAGAAAAAAGATTATGAAGTCAGCGTCAACAATGGTGCGGCTACATTCACTGTTAAAGCGGGTGATAATTTACTCAAAGCTGCGCTAGAGAGTGGGATCGCCTGGCCACATGATTGTCGTGTGGGTAGCTGCGGTAGCTGTGCATGCACAATCACCTCTGGAAAGATTAAGCAACTCACAGATTTTTCTTATGTACTTGATGGCGATCAACTTAAATCGGGCATGGCACTAGCATGCCAAGCAGCATTGAAATCAGATTTGCAGGTTGAAGTAGAGCTCGGTGAAGAAATTGCTGCAGAGATGCTCTCAGTCAAAGGTTCCATAGAGCGTGTCATTGATCTCACGCATGATATTAAAGAATTAGTTTTTAAAGCAGATGATGTTAATTTCGATCGTGAAATGCTCGCAGGACAGTACGCTGAAATCCTAGTCGAAGGTGTTTCAGATCCGCGTTCCTACTCATTTGCGAAAGCGCCTAACAATGAAAACCCCGGCGAATTCACCTTCTACATCAGACATGTTCCGGGTGGCGCATTTACAGATTGGTTGTTTGCAGAAAATAGAGTTGGCACTGCCATGTCTTTAAACGCACCATATGGGCAGTTCTATCATCGACCAGATGATTCAATGATGGTATGTATGGCAGGTGGTAGCGGTATGAGTGCCATTAAGTCACTATTAGAAGCCTGTGTTGAGGATCAAGTGCAAAGAAATTGTATATACTTATTTGGTGCTCGCACCGAAGATGATCTATATTGCGCTGAGGACATGGAAAAAATCAAAGCGGGTTGGAATAAAGATTTTACATTCGATTACGTTCCTGTGCTGTCAGCAGACGAAGGTTCAGATTGGACAGGACCAAAAGGTTACGTCACGGACTACTTCCAGCAAAACTACATAGATAATTCAGCATTAGATATTAACAATGCCCAAGGATACTTGTGTGGTCCACCAGCAATGATCGATTCTGCTATTGAGTTATTAAAATCTGGCGGTATTGCCGAAGAAAGCATATATTACGATAAGTTTCTTGATGCCAGCTCGATCCCTGGCGGTCGCTAAAAAGATAATAGGTATAATAAAATAGATATAAACAGGAGAAAAACTATGTTAACTACACGTGCATTAGCCGTTATGGCTATCTGGACAGCTGTCATGATCACCTTGTTCAATGTTGTTGGTTTCGACGATAACTACACCAATCCACTATGGGCATTGGGTGCAGCATTGGTACTTGTTGTGACATTGGTGGGCAACGTTTGGATATTCATCCATATCTCTAAGGATGAGCCATGGGAATGGAATAAAGATGCAGATGGTGAATAATTAATCATTTGCTGTTAAAGATTTAAAAAGCCGGCATAAGCCGGCTTTTTTTATCGGTCCGAAAAAATAATTTTATCGACTTTGGGTACCTTAGAGTCATCCCAATACTCAATCGCCCATGCCCATAGATTACTCAGACGACCCCAACGTAAATGCTTAGGGGGTTGTTGACCTAAATCTTCCAATACATTGACCAGCATATGACGTGCATGCTGCTTGGCCAGTGGCGGTGCGTAGGTTTGTTTACTTAGCTTGTTGCCATGCTCATCTGTAATGATAGGTAGGTGGAAAAACTCTGCCGTGGTGAGTCCCAATAATGTACTCAGATGAACCTGTCTGGCTGTCAACGCTAATAAGTCATTCCCACGCACTATCTGCGTATATTGTTCATGTAAATCGTCGAGACTAGCGGCCAGTATGTAGCTCGGTAATTGATCCGCTCTCATAATAATATAGTCCCCACTCTCACTAGCTAAATCATATGTTTGTAAACCATACAAATGATCAATAAATTGAATAGTTTCATGGTTGGTTCTTACTCGGATAGTGAGGTGTGAGTCTGCTTTTAGTGACAAGTCTCTGCAAATTCCTGGGTAGATCACACCCATAGGACCCTTAGGAGCATGATTGGCGAGACTTTTACGACTACAGCGGCACCCATAGGCAAGATTTTTTTCATGTAAAAGATGAGCGATATGTGTGTGATACGGCATCCGATTGTGTTGCAATATGGGGCGTTCGTCCCAAATAAAGCCATAATTCGTCAGACAGTCCAGAATGCTCTGTATGCAGCCTTTTGGTTCTCGCTCGGGATCTATGTTTTCAACTCTAATAATCCAGCTGCCACCATTTGAGCGGGCCTGTAGATAGCTCGCAGTCGCTGTGAGTAATGAACCGTAATGGAGTGGTCCAGTGGGGGAGGGGGCAAAACGGCCGCGGTAAGGACTATGCGCCAATGATCAGTCTTAAAAAGTGGTCAGAATGATGATTAGCACGCATAGATTTACTTATAAATTTGCTTCTCTTTAATCTCTTGCAGAGTTTTGCAGTCAATACATAAAGTTGCAGTAGGACGTGCCTCTAAACGACGAATGCCAATTTCAATTCCACAGGACACACAATAACCATAATCGTCAGTATCAATTGTGATGAGTGATTCATCGATTTTTTTGATCAGTTTTCTTTCACGGTCACGTGTACGTAATTCAAGACTGAATTCTTCTTCTTGAGTGGCTCGATCAGCGGGATCTGCATAATTGGCTGCATCGCTTTTCATATGATCCACAGTTCTATCAACTTCTTGCATTAACTGTTTCTTCCATTCGATTAAGATAAGTCGAAAATGCTTATGTTGACCTTCACTCATGTATATTTCGTCAACAACAGGCATATAAGGATCGATACCTTCAACGGGTAGAGAGGTGCCTATCATTGGCTCATCAGGAATCAGGCTTTTGGTTTTTGCCTTTTTTGCAGCAGGTTTCTTAGGTGCGGCTTTAGTTACAGCTCGTTTCTTGGGAGCTGATGCTTTAATTGGTGCTTTCTTCTTGGGTGCGGCTTTTTTGCTTGCAGGGGCTTTGACTGCCGTTTTTGTCTTCGGGCTAACCTGTGCTGGAGACTTCTTGGTTGTTACCACTTTTTTCTTAGGAGCTGCTCTCTTTTTAACTGAGGTAGTTGTTTTCTTTTTTGTAGGTGCCGCTTTTTTAGGTGCCGCTTTCTTAGGTGCCGCTTTTTTAGGTGCTGCTTTCTTAGGTGCCGCTTTCTTAGGTGCCGCTTTTTTAGGCGTTGCTTTTTTCTTACTCACAGTTTTATTTTTCTTTGGTTGTGCTGCTGTTGTTTTGACAGGTTTCTTCTTTGCTGCTGGTTTTTTGACCACAGCTTTTTTTACAGATGCTTTTTTAACCGCAGCTTTTTTGTTAGTAGCAACAGAGCTCTTGCTGGCACTTGCTGGTGCTTTTTTGACCGCCGACTTTTTGACGGCGGCTTTCTTTTTAACCGCTGTCTTTTTCTTGGGTGCCGCTTTTTTAACTGCCATATTGAGTAGCCTTAATTAAATTTAGCACGCTTAATTAACAGAATTGTGACTTGGTTGCAAGTAAAGCGTGTGTTTTTCCCTATGTTGTGTTGCCTTTTTCTGAAGCAATATCAGTCAATAATGAGTGCATTTTTGTCGACTCTACTTGGCTGATTATTTGACCATCAGCAACATGAGTGATTAATTTATCACCAGCTTTCACTTGGCCATGGTTTAGGATCAACGATTGCTGATCTGACTGCATAGTGATGGAATAACCTCTTTTCATTGTATTCAATGGACTTACGACACTCATACTGTTGGCACTTAGTGCCAATCTATGAGAACTCTGATGTACCCTCTGCTGGATATTATTTTGCAAGCGACTGTAGGTCTGATTAATGTGAGTTTTGGCTTGCATTAGTGATTTTGATGGCGACTCTCTGCTCAATCGATGGGCGAGAGTGAATATCATGGTTTTTGTATTCTGAATATGGGCTGGAGTAGTACGAGCCAGCCTTAGCTTCAGTGCGCCTAGTAACTGTTGCTGACGGTTTATTGATTTAACAGGGTCACATTGAGCTAGTCTTTGATTAAGCCAATCTACACGTTGCATGTTGGTGTTGATATTGCCTCGCAATAACTGAGAGAGTTTTTTGCGTGTAATAGTAAAATGATTGGCCAGATTGTCTATTTCTGGACATATCTGTTCTGCTGCCGCTGATGGAGTTGCTGCTCTCAAGTCAGCGACAAAATCTGCAATCGTGAAATCTATTTCATGTCCAATTCCTGTGACCACTGGGATTGTTGATTGTGCAATTGCATAAGCCAATGTCTCATCATTGAATGCCCATAAATCCTCAATCGATCCACCCCCTCGAATAATAACAACTACATCTGCTGTGCCACATTCATTAATATGGTGTAGTGCCTGAGTGATTAAGTTGGCAGCATTTTCACCTTGAACAGGCACCGCATATACAGATTTTTTACAGTATGGATAGCGTCGCTGTGAGACATTGAGAAAGTCTTGAATAGCGGCTCCCGTAGGGGAGGTAATAATAGCAATCTCTTGGGGCAGATAAGGTAATGCTTGTTTATGCTCAGGATCGAATAAGCCTTGTTCATGCAGTTTGTTTTTAAGTTTTTCATATTGGCGTTGCAGAGCACCAAAGCCTGCTTCTTCCATTTGGTCAGCAATGAGTTGTAAGTCACCGCGCGGCTCGTATAGGCTGACTTTTGCTCTGACCACTACTTTTATGCCATTAGTGATCTTGAAAGGGACTCGCTGTCTGCTAGTGCGAAACATTACGCAACGAATCTGAGCTTGACTGTCTTTGAGTGAAAAGTACACATGGCCAGAGGCGGGTTGGGCAATATTAGAGATTTCACCCTCTACCCAGATTAGAGGTAGGTTATCTGCAACTAAGTCTTTGATCTGTCTATTGATTACAGAGACAGGATAGATATTGCGCTGATCTTTTGAAGAATCTGAGTTCATATATGTCATATTGGCAGTTTACCCTAAACCGCACAGTCTCTATAATTAATCGCCATCTCGGAAACCGGACCTCGAAATGCGCATAATTCAAGAAGCACTCACATTTGACGATGTATTATTAGTACCTGCACACTCTAATGTCTTACCACGAGATGTGGACACTAGCAGCCGCTTAACTCGTCAAATCACACTCAACATGCCACTGGTTTCAGCTGCCATGGACACCGTCACAGAAGGCCGCTTAGCTATTGCTATGGCGCAAGAAGGTGGGATGGGAATTATTCACAAAAACATGAGTGCGGAAAGCCAAGCTAATGAAGTCCGCAAAGTTAAAAAATATGAAAGCGGTGTCATTCAAAATCCTATCACTGTGGGTCCAGATGTAAGCATTTCAGAAGTTTTGGAAATCACCCGCTCAAATAATATTTCAGGTGTACCAGTGGTAGATAAAGAACAACTGCTGGGGATTGTCACTAGCCGTGATCTACGTTTTGAAACTCATCTGGATGCTCCAGTCAAAACTATCATGACACCAAAAGAGCGTCTTGTGACTGTTGAGGAGGGCGCTAGTCTCGATAAAGTACAGACACTATTGCACCAGCATCGTATTGAAAAAGTACTCGTGGTTAACGACTCCTTCCAGTTGCGCGGTATGATTACCGTTAAAGATATTCAAAAATCATCTGAACATCCTAATGCTTGCAAGAGTGAGCAAGGTCAATTATTAGTAGGTGCCGCGGTTGGTGTCGGAGTTGGCACAGATCAGCGTGTGCATGAACTCATCGCAGCGAATGTGGATGTGATTGTGGTTGATACAGCGCATGGTCATTCTCAATCGGTATTAGATACGGTCAAATGGGTTAAAACTGAGTATCCAGAGGTGCAAGTTATCGGTGGCAACATCGCTACTGAAGCAGCTGCAAATGCCCTTATAGATCATGGTGCTGATGCAGTTAAAACGGGTATTGGACCCGGATCAATCTGTACTACACGTATCGTAGCAGGTGTGGGTGTACCACAGATTACTGCAATAGATAATGTTGTCAAAGCAGCACATAAAAAAGGCGTGCCTGTTATTGCTGATGGAGGCATACGTTATTCTGGTGATGTCGCCAAAGCTATTGCTGCTGGTGCAGACACAGTAATGATGGGAAGTTTATTTGCAGGCACTAAAGAGTCACCTGGAGAAGTTGAATTGTATCAGGGACGTTCTTATAAAACTTATCGTGGAATGGGCTCCATTGGCGCTATGCAACAAGGCTCCAGTGATCGTTATTTTCAAGACAATAGTGAGCATAACAAATTAGTACCAGAGGGTATTGAGGGTCGTGTTCCTTACAAGGGTTCAATCACATCAATCTTGCATCAAATGTTAGGTGGTCTTCGCTCCAGTATGGGGTATGTGGGCTGTTTGAATATTCATGAAATGCATGAAAAAACAGAATTTGTGAAGATATCCTCAGCGGGTATGCGCGAAAGTCATGTGCATGATGTCTCTATTACTAAAGAGGCACCCAACTATCACGTTGATTAATACAAACGGACATTAACCACACATATAAGCAAATATAAGTACATATGTTTAGTACATTCTCTTGACACATAAATGAATGTTCTAGTTTAAGCAGATTAACAGGAACAATTATTTGTTCTCTCAACACTAATAAATAAGCGATGACCGCATCTAACTTACATGCGCACAGTATTTTAATACTAGATTATGGATCTCAATATACTCAATTGATTGCACGTCGAGTGCGTGAGGTCGGAGTTTACTGTGAAATTTATCCATGGGACTCACAACAAGCACAAAGTGCTCTGTCACAAGCTCGAGGTATAATTTTATCAGGTGGCCCAGAATCTACTACCTGTGATGACACGCCTGACATCCCTGATTATGTGCTGCAGGCTGATGTGCCGGTATTAGGCATTTGCTATGGCATGCAAGCTCTAATAAAAAAACTGGGTGGTGAAGTGAGTGAGTCCAGCCAACGCGAATTTGGATTTGCGCAGATTAAAGTGAATCAAGATAGTGTTCTATTGAATGGGCTCAATGATGAGTTAGATGTGGATGGGCAATCATTATTAAATGTTTGGATGTCACATGGTGATAAAGTCACATCAATACCATCAGGCTTTGAGTGTATCGCAAGCACACCGAGCGCAGAATTTGCAGTCGTCGCGGATGAGCAAAAACAATTATATGGGTTGCAATTTCATCCTGAAGTCACACACACTCAACAAGGCCGTGAAATTCTAAAGGGTTTTTTATTCAATATTTGTGCCTGTAAAGGCGACTGGACCTCCGGAAATATTATTGAAGATCAGATCCAACAGGTACAAGCACAAGTTAAAGATGAGCATGTCATTCTCGGTTTGTCTGGAGGTGTGGATTCTTCTGTTGTGGCTGCACTTTTGCACAAGGCGATTGGGGAGCAGTTAACTTGTATTTTTGTTGATACCGGTTTGTTACGTCTGCATGAAGGTGATCAGGTTATGCAGACATTCAGTCAACATATGGGCGTTAAAGTGATTCGTGTAAATGCGGAGCAGAGATTTTTAGATGCGTTGGCTGGCATGAATGATCCAGAACAGAAAAGAAAAACTATCGGTAATTTATTTGTAGAAATTTTTGAAGAAGAAGCCGGTAAAATTGCTAACGCAAAATGGTTGGCACAGGGTACAATATATCCAGATGTTATTGAGTCTGCTGCCGCTTCATCCGGCAAAGCTCATCTTATTAAATCTCATCATAATGTTGGCGGTCTACCCGAAGATATGGAGCTAGCTTTAGTAGAACCCTTAAGAGAGTTATTTAAAGATGAAGTCAGGCGTTTAGGTGATGCACTTGGCCTTCCTCATTCAATGATTCATCGTCATCCTTTCCCAGGTCCTGGGCTAGCAGTGAGAATATTAGGTGAGGTGAAAAAAGAATATTCTGAAATCCTCAGAGCGGCAGATAATATATTCATAGAGGAACTGCGACAGCATGATTTATATGACACTGTGTCTCAAGCTTTTGCAGTATTTTTACCTGTTAAATCTGTAGGAGTAATGGGTGATGGCAGGAAGTACCAATACGTGATTGCGTTGCGCGCTGTCGAGACAATAGACTTCATGACAGCACGTTGGGCGCATTTACCCTACGAATTCCTAGATCTAGTATCGCGCAGAATTATTAATGAAATTGATGGGATATCTCGTGTTGCCTATGATATTTCTGGCAAGCCACCTGCCACTATTGAATGGGAATAGCAATATAAAATTAAATTGTTGTTTTTATTACATATTTTATATACTAAAAACATACTAATTCAGAAAAAAGCCTTTAAAATCAACCTTATTCGCGTTATCGTATTCGCTACATACTAAAAAAGATACTAACTAGCGTTGCTATTAGTAATAGTAGGATATGGCAAGAACGACTAATGTAAAAATAAGCGATCAGCACTCTATTCTTGATGGAGAAGCACTCATTTACCGTGTGCCTTTATCCGGTGACGTCTATCAATTCCGGATATATCTTAAAGACGAGCAAAAGCATTATAGAAAATCACTCCGCACTCGAGATCTAGATTCAGCATTAGCAAAGGCAAAGAATCTAGCACTTGAAATACTCGGGAAAAAAGAAGCAGGCAAGAAAATATTCGGCTTAACACTTCGCGAGCTAGTAGATCAATACGTCGCGTTCAGGAAGCGTGAAGTTGATGGTGGAATTATTACTGCTGGACGATTAGTAACTATTAAATCGCAACTAAATCACCTTCTAGCCATTAAAGGTGAGGGACTAAAAGCGAGTGAGTTAGACAAGAACACTTTATTCTACTGGCGATTGATTAGGCGTGAATCACACCCAGAAGTTAGGGATATAACGATTAGAAATGAAACCGCTACACTAAATGCCCTCTGTAAGTGGGCGTATCGTGAGGGACTTATACACTTTCCCGAGTGTGATTTTGAAGTGCTCAAGATAAAAAAAGATGATGTTGGGCGACGAGATACATTTACGCTTGAGGAGTGGGATGCGCTCGTTCGGTTCAATCGTAGTTATATAGCCAAGAAAAACTGTCCTAACCCAGTAGAGCGAAATGAGCGTGCTTTAATGAGAGATTTTGTGCTTATTTCGGCTAATACGGGTATGAGAGTTGGTGAATTGCGTCAATTGATTTGGGCTGACATCGAGAAGATTTGGATTGAGCGAGATGAAGCTAATAATACAATTACTTTAGTTCAAATTAACATCAGAGCAGAAACATCAAAAGTAAGAACATCACGATCAATCATTACCCGTGGTGGAGAATATTTTAATCGTATTCGTCAGCGATTAGATGTAGTTGATCCTAAAGCAAGGGTTTTTGCTGGCTCAGAGAAAAATGGTGGAATACCAGCTCGAATCTGGCAAAAGCACTGGCGAAATATGATGGAAGGTATTGGGTTGGATTATAAAGATCGTAATGTGACTTGGTATTCTTTAAGACACTTTTGTATAACGATGCGTGTCCGTTCAGGTGTAGATATTATTGATATTGCTAAGCAAGCAGGTACTTCAGTAGGTCATATTGAAAATACTTATCTCAAATATACTGATGATATGAAGATAAGCGCAGCAAAGAAAACCATAAATGTATCGAGCCGATATATGAGTGACCTTGATAAGATATTTAAGGAGTAAAAATATGAGCCGAGTAGTTATTTATGGTCGTGTTTCAACAAATGACCAAACAACAGATAATCAAATATATAAACTCAAAGAAATTATTGAGAATAGAAACTGGAATTTAGTTGATACTTATACTGATGAAGGAATTAGTGGCAGTAAAGGTAGAGACAAAAGACCTGAGTTCAATCGCTTGTGTGAAGATATGGTTAAAGGAAAGTTCAAAAAGATTTTAGTATGGGACGTAAGGAGTAGTTGCTTTTTCACATGATGGGTCAGTCCTAATTTTACAATCTTAAGGATAATCCGTATATTTAAAGTACCAATAATAAACTAATAATAATTTGGAACGGGTTTAATTATGAACTTAGAAAAAATTTTTAAAAACCTAATAATTTTAGAATCCTTATACCTAGTATTTTATGTAGCAATAGCAACGTATATGGAATGGGATGTACCTTTAACGGAAGAGATAGAACCATTTAGACTAGTAGATGCCATATTTTTCATTGGTTTAATTTTTTATTATGTAGTTTTGTATTTTCTTTACA
>CBFHSW010000111.1:0-4873 GCA_965658595.1 Gammaproteobacteria bacterium
TGCATGATGCTGCGCATGACAGCCTGCATATCAGTGGATGATAAATTCTGTTTGGCGAGCAGGTTATTGAGCGCTTGTTGGATATTCATCGCATTTCTCAGCTTAGGTTGTATTTTGTTGTATAAAATTCTTTAACAAATGATGACCGAATTCTGTGAGGATGGATTCGGGATGAAATTGCACGCCCTCAACCGCAAATTGTTGATGGCGCACACCCATGATTTCATCTACCTCACCATTATCTTTTTGCGTCCATGCTGTCACTTGCAAACATTCCGGCAAAGTCGCTTGCTCAATTACTAGCGAATGATAACGCGTAGCCGTAAAAGGCATATCACATCCTGTGAATACATGTTGATCATGATGGAACACTGGCGAGGTTTTACCATGCATGATGTCATTAGCCTGCACAATATTGCCACCAAAAGCCTGACCTATGGTTTGATGTCCAAGACACACACCTAAGATCGGTGTCTTACCAGCAAATTTATCAACGACCTGTAATGACACACCTGCTTCATTAGGTGTGCACGGACCCGGTGACAGAACGATGTGATCAGGATTGAGCGCGTTAATCTCCTGCACTTCAATTTGATCATTACGGACGACTTTTACCTGCTCACCTAACTCGCCAAAATACTGCACAAGGTTGTAGGTGAACGAGTCATAATTATCAATCATTAAAATCATGTGTTTTCCTCCGCCTGCTCTGCGAGTGCCGCGGCTTTGAGTACCGCTTTAGCCTTATTCAAAGTTTCTATCCATTCATTATCGGGCACCGAGTCATAGACTATGCCTGCACCGGCCTGCACCGAAATAATATTATCTTTAATTACGGCTGTGCGAATTGAGATAGCCGTATCCATATTACCCTGCCATGAGATATATCCAATGGCACCTGAATAGACGCCGCGCTTAACCGGTTCTAATTCATCAATAATTTCCATGGCACGCACTTTAGGGGCACCCGACACGGTGCCGGCCGGAAAAGTTGCCCGCAGCACATCCATACAGGACTGATTAGGCGCTAACTTACCGACCACATTGGAGACGATATGCATCACATGTGAATAACGTTCAACAATCATTTTATCGGTGAGTTCAACAGAACCTACTTCAGCAATTCTTCCTATGTCATTGCGACCTAAATCAATCAGCATTAGATGTTCAGCACATTCTTTAGGATCCGCTAATAATTCTTTTTCCAGCGCATTATCTTGTTGTTCATCAGCCCCGCGTGGGCGCGTCCCCGCAATCGGTCTGACAGTGACATTATCCTCTTCCTGACGCACCAATATTTCTGGTGAGGAACCAACAATTTCAAAGTCCCCCATATTTAAATAGTACATATAAGGAGAGGGATTCAAACGACGCAAATGACGGTACACATCGAGAGCGTCTCCGTTGAAGTGCGCATTTAACCGCTGTGACAACACCACTTGCATTACATCACCGGCAGCAATATATTGTTTCGCTTTCACCACCGCCTGCTTAAACCCTTGCTCACTAAAACCTGAAACAAAATCCAGCTCTTGAGGTTCATCTTGATCACAACATAACGTCGGCAACGGCAATGGCTTTTGAAGGTCTGACTGTATCTCGTCTATGCGCTGCTGTGCCTGATCATACCCATCAGTTTGTTCACTGGGGACCAATACAATGATGTAGAGGCTGCCTTTGAGATTATCAAACACTAGAAACTCAGTGGCCACCATGAGCATGATATCGGCATTACCAAAATCATCAGGTTTATCACTCAAACCAAGTCTGGGCTCAATATAACGAATCGTGTCATACCCAAAGTAACCGACTAAGCCACCTAAAAAACGCGGTACATCTGCTATCTCGGGGACTTTGAATTGTTGACGATAGTCTTCTATCCATTGCAAAGGGTCATTATGCTCACACTCTTGCAGCAGTTGCCCATCGCGCATCACACGGATTTGGTGTCCATGCACCTGTAAGGTTTCGTAGCACTTTAGACCGATAATAGAGTATCGACCCCAGCGTTCACCGCCTTGTACAGATTCAAATAAGAAACTATGTTCAGTGTTGGCAAGCTTCAGATAAGCACTTAAGGGGGTATCTAGATCGGTCACGACCTCACGATACACAGGGATATGGGTATATTCTTGTTCAGCTAAATTTAAAAAATCTTGTTTTTTCATGCACATTCCACTTCATGGTCAATCAATACTGTCACGCGTTTTGTCGATATTTTTTGGCATTATTGAGCAGCAATTTGCCAATGCTGATCACATCGCCAATATCGTTTTGCACTAGTATGATTTTCACTTTGAAGTCGCATGATTTATCCAAACAGTTCTATCAATTGTGTTAATTGATCTATTTTAATCGGTTGATATTGATCAACTGATACGCCGCGATTATAGCCATAGGAGACATAAATTGCACCCGTGCCGGCGTTTACTGCGGTCAGAATATCCGTTTGTGAGTCACCGATCATATAACCTTCATGCAGTTTACCACCCAGTGTCTCTATCGCATTGAGTAACATCTCTGGTTGGGGTTTTTGAGTCGGGTAATCATCGCCGCACACACAGACCTGAAAATAGTCGTTAAGAGATAGCTGCTCCAGTAACGGCGGCGTGAACTCACGTGGCTTATTAGTCACACATGCCATAGCCACATCACGGCTCTGAAAATACTCTAATACCTCTATAGCTCCAGGAAAGATGCGCGTATGTTCAGCTGTATTTTCGCGATAGGCCTTATAAAATAATTGCTGTGCATGCGTCATATCTGCACTCTCACACTTGGCTTGTTGCTGACCATGCTGCACAGCACGCTGGACTAATTTCGCTGCGCCATTGCCTATCCAGTTGCGCACTTGTTGTTCTGAGGCTTGTGTCAGACCAAGCACGGACAGCATATAATTTATGCTATCAGCGATGTCCGGCACACTATCAACCAAAGTGCCATCCAAATCAAAACATAACCATTTAGGGGTTGGAAGTGTCATAAGATGCGAGTGTCTAAGTGTATGGATGCTTCTAGGCTACGTTGTTATGCTCTTGCATGAGGTCTTTACGATATATTTGTAAAGGTGTCTTTTTAAATTCTGTTTTCAGACTACAGTCACCACCATCACGCAGCCTCACTAGGTGGATCTGGGTGATGTATATGGGTGATGAATATGGGTGATTTATTCGACTGAGGCAATCTGCTCACGCATAGCGTCAATAGTCGCTTGGTAGTCATCAGAATTAAAAATAGCTGAACCTGCCACAAAGGTGTCGGCACCCGCCGCTTTTATTTGAGCAATATTATCAACTTTTACGCCACCATCTATTTCTAAACGAATTGCATGGCCAGAATCATCGATCATTTTTCTTACCTGCGCTAATTTATCCAGCGACTGTGGAATAAAACTCTGACCACCAAAGCCCGGATTGACTGACATCAAAAGAATCATATCCAGCTTATCCATTACATGGTCAAGAAAGTGTAGTGGTGTGCCGGGATTAAATACTAGACCAGTTTTACAACCAGCATCACGTACTAGCTGCAAGCTACGATCTATGTGATCACTTGCTTCTGGATGAAAAGTAATAAAGCTGGCGCCTGCCTCGGCAAAATCACCAATCAGACGATCTACCGGCGATACCATTAAATGCACGTCAATAGGAGCGCTAACACCGTGTTTCCGCAAGGCATCACACACCATAGGGCCAATAGTTAAATTGGGTACATAATGGTTGTCCATCACATCAAAGTGCACAATATCCGCACCTGAGGCTAATACTCGATCTACATCCTCACCCAATCGAGCAAAATTTGCGGAGAGTATCGAAGGTGCTATCCAGTTTTCCATCGCCATATGCTCAACCTATCTATAGAATGTTTTGACTATTGTTAATCTAGTCAGCCTACTTTACCGTAGACGCTGGTTTTTTGCATGTAGATTAAGCGCCATCACACGTATCATTTTGGAAATAATATTAAGTAAGAAATCATAAAACTGTTCTCTTACATTCAGACACCATTCTTTAACTTTAACTGAGTCAACGCACATGAATATAGAATCTTACTTTTACTCTATCGCTGTTAGCTTGCATGCCGTTGCGGCTGTGATCTGGGTGGGCGGGATGTTTTTCGCCTACGTATCATTGCGTCCAGTGGCGGCAAAGCTTTTGGAGCCCCCCATAAGACTTGATCTGTGGTCGCAAACTCTACAGAACTTTTTCATTTGGGTGTGGATGGCCATTCTCATACTGCCAGCCAGTGGCTATTGGATTATTTTTTCCACCTATAATGGCTTCGCTGATGTGGGCTGGACCATTCACCTAATGCACACGCTAGGAATTATTATGATCTTGATATTCTTGCATGTGTACTTCGCACCGTTCAGACGCCTACGCCGTGCGGTCAGTGAAGAAAATTTTCAAGAAGGTGGAAGAAATCTTGCCATTATCCGCAAGATGGTGGGTATCAATTTGATAATAGGTATCGCTACTTTTATTACTGCGATTGGTTTGGCACATATTCCGCTGTAGCGAGAAATCGCACAGCGGAGGGTGTATGTTACGTTTTATAGGGCAGTGGTTATTGGCAAGATAAACTAGCGTAGTATGCCGATAGGTTAACGATGTCTTCATCAGTTAACGCCATTGCCATTGGTGACATTTGAGAATTTTTACGCTCACCTGAACGAAACATTTTTAACTGATTCACTAAGTATTGCTCTTGCTGGCCAGCAAGATTAGGCCATACTGGAGTTGGACTGATGCCCTGCCCACCATGACAGCCTGCACACATGACAGCTTTTGCCTTACCAGCTTCTATGTCTGCTGCCTGTGCAGTGGTTAATAACATTGCCATCGCAGCCAAGGTTGATATCAATAAAGTTCTC
>CBFHSW010000112.1:0-7769 GCA_965658595.1 Gammaproteobacteria bacterium
ACTGATCAGGTGGTCGCACGTTCTTTGCCATTGCTAAACGCCAGTCAAGGTAATGCCTTCATGTTGTTTACCAGCTATAAGGCATTATATAGAGCAGCAGAAATGCTCAAAGGCGGTGCCTTTAAAATTCTAGTGCAAGGGGATATGCCAAAACGTGAATTGCTTATGCAATTCCAAAAAACTGATCGATGTGTTTTGTTCGGCACACAAAGTTTTTGGGAAGGTGTGGATGTTCGTGGGCAGCAACTACGCTGTGTCATCATTGATAAACTACCTTTTTTATCTCCCGGTGATCCACTGGTACAAGCGCGTTCACAAGTGATACAAGAGGCGGGTGAAAATCCATTTATGGTATATCAAGTGCCGCAAGCGATATTAAATCTGAAACAAGGCGTTGGACGATTAATTCGTGGTGAGCAAGACTATGGAGTAGTGGCACTGATGGACCCTAGAATCACCTCAAAAGCTTATGGCAAGATGTTCGTGAAAAGTTTGCCTGCTATGACAGTGACACAACATGAAAGTGATGTAATAGATTTTTTAGAGATGATAAAAAGTTATGAAGCTACTTGCGATTGAAGCCGCCACTGAAGCTTGCTCTGCCGCTGTAATGGTCGATGGCGAGATTGCAGAAAGATATCAGGTTGCGCCTAGGCAACATAATGAGTTGATACTACCTATGTGTGAGGAGGTGTTAGCTGAGATGGAGATAAGTCTGCATCAACTAGATGCAATCGCCTTTGGATGTGGACCTGGTGCTTTCACAGGCGTAAGAATTGCTGCGGGAATTACTCAGGGTATCGCTCTGGCACATGATTTACCAGTAGCATCTATTTCTACTTTAGCTAATCTTGCGTATCAAGCGCCTGTCAGCGAGCGACAATATATACTCACCAGTATTGATGCGCGCATGGATGAAGTTTACTGGGCAATTTATCAAAAAATCGCTCAAGGTGTTGATTGTGTTGGTACTGAGCAGGTGCAGTCAGCTATGTCTATCGAGCGGCTAGAACACTCCATTGCTTATGGATGCGGGTCTGGTTGGGGTTGTGACCGTGTTGCATTACAAGCTCTGACACATTTAGAGGATATACATATAGACGCACTCGCGTTACCACGTGCTAGTGTGACAGCTAAGTTAGGTCAGCAAAAATATCAAACACAACAGGTGCTTGCGCCTGAAAATGCTTTGCCCGTGTATTTGCGTGATCAAGTAGCCAAGAAAAAAGTAGTGAGTTCATAATGACTTCAGAATCTGAGTTGGTCCCCTTTCATCTTGCTTTCCCAGTCAAGGATATTGCCTCAACCCGCTATTTTTACGAAACTATATTAGAATGTGAAATTGGTCGAGAAGCTGAGCGATGGATAGATTTTGATTTCTTTGGGCATCAATTATCTGCGCATGTGGCGGAAGATCATCATAGGCAAGAGGATGTTAATCAAGTCGATCAGCATGCCATACCCGCACGTCACTTTGGTTGTGTCTTAGCATGGTCAGATTGGGATGCATTAGTGCAGCGCTGTGAGCGATATCACATTGCTTTCTATATACAGCCTTATACTCGTTTTGAGGGTGAGGTTGGCGAGCAACGTACTTTTTTCATCCAAGACCCAAGTGATAATTTTTTAGAATTTAAATGCTTTAGAGATAGTCAAAAGCTGTTCAAAAAAGATTAAACATTTTAATGTGGTTGAGTTATAAGATTTTAAAAGTACCTGACAATGATTTATAGAGATGTCATTCTTTATGTTACTACTGATATTGCCACTTAATCACCGCTTATATAAATAACTTTAGCGCAATAAACGCATAAATGCTGGCAAAGCCAATTTTCAAAAAATATGAATAGCGTGCGTTAAAGTTTATATGATTATTTAAGCTCCCAGCCAATACAGCGATCACTGTAAATAGCATGCTTACAAAGAATGTAAAACATAGTCCAAGAACAAATATTTGTTTGCTGACACTGCTGTTGTCAAGATCACTGACTACAACAAACTGTGGCAGATAAGCAATAAAAAAAACAGCCACTTTGATGTTGAGTATATTCATCAGCAAGCCTTGATAAAATGCTTTAGATCGATAGCGTGACTGTGACAGGGTGATTCTGACAAGACTGTTTTCAGAAAAGTTTTTTTCAGTCAGTGTTTTATAAGCTATGAAAAGTAAATAACACACGCCCAAAAAACGTATTCCATTGAATAATGGTGGCGAGGCTAGAATGACAGCAGATATGCCGAGTGTGGCCAGTGCGGTATGAAATAAATTTCCAAGTGATAAACCCCATGCAGTCAAAATAGCATGTTGTCGACCATTTTGAATGGCTTGATTGATAAGAAATAAAGAGTCTGGGCCAGGCGCTAAAATAATCACAATAGATGCCAGTATGAAACCAGTAATGTTTGGTGATGTCAGCAACTCAAGCATAGTTAACTAGTCAGTTGAAATTTGAAGTATATAGATGATGGCATGCTATTGATTTTTGATATGCAATATTGATCGCCAGAGAATTTAGAGATAAGAGCTCATGACGACATATTTGGCATGAATATTGTGATAATTCTTTATCCAAATCTCATCGTTAGTTGTGTACATTTATCTTTAATTATCTTTGCTTTGTCAGTGTTTTTATCTATTGTGGTGTAAAACACATTCCTGATGGAACAAACGGGGTGCAAGATGCACTAAAAGTAAAATAATCTAATTATTTATTAATTCTTTAAGGAGTTGTGTATGAAGTGTTAGCTAGTGCTAGTGTTAATTATATGTTTTTCACTGTCATGGGCAAATGATGAAGATGTCTTGACGAATATTGTGAAACTAAATACGTCAGCTACGATGCAAGTAGATAATGATGAAATGACAGTCTTACTAGCTGTTGAGCATCAAGGCGCCAATTCTGTAATAGTGGCTCATCAGGTTAATCAAGACATGCGATGGGCATTAGAAAAAGTTAAACATCATCAATCTATAATCCATGAGACCTATTCTTATTCTACTCGTCCTATTTATAATGAAAAAGAATATAGAGAAAAGCAGACGCTAAGAAAAAAATTATTGCTTGGCGTAGCACTCAACAATTGAGCTTGGTGAGTGAAGATATAGAGCAGTTAACACAGCTAGTCGGACAGCTACAGAATAAATTAACGGTTAGACATATGCGATTCTCCCCATCAAAAAACACTCGGTTAGAGGCTGAGAACAAGCTCATCGAAGAAGCATTAATGACACTCAAGGACAAAGTAGGAATCGTTCTACACACTATGGATGCACAACATTACCGTATCCTTAACCTAGATATAGGCAATAATCAATCCGCGCCAATAGCGACTTACCGACAAGGCAGAGCACAAGCTATGACTGCTGATTTGGCGCCAGTGGTCAGCGCTGGTAAGAGTGAGGTGAAGATCTTAATTTCAGGGCGTGTACAACTATATTGACTTGGACGTCATTAATTGTTGATTAATTCAATGCGTCACATATTTGTGGCGAGATAATATGATTATTACAACAATTGGTTTAGACTAGTGATTGGGTTGGGCATCTAAGTTTATCTATTTATAGTGCTAATAAATCATGAGTCTATCCAATGAAAAAAATAACCCAACTGTGGTGCGTATTGTTATGGTCTGTTCTTGTTGCAGTTTCCTATGCAGAAGGTGAGCCAGAGCGATCTATCATAGCAGCTTCATTTACCTATCATTTGTACCCGCCAGGCAAACACACTCAATATTTAAATAATGAGTTTGTCGCCTATACACAACGTACTGACATGCTTCCATTTGCGGACAAGTTTATTATAGGGACATTGAAAAACAGTAGTGACAATCGTTGTCTGATGCTGGGAGTTGGCCGAGATTGGAAAAGATTTAATCCTAAGACTAAACTGGTTGGTTTGTATGCCTATGTGGGTGAGTTTTTCAATGACACATTCGATGATTGTGGTGAAGATGGGATTTATCATGACTTTGATAACATTACTGGAGTGGGTTTTGCTCCTTATATCTATCATGGAGTGAAATATAATTTCATCGATAATTTTCATATAAATGGTGGGTTGATTTTACCGGGAGTGGTGAGTTTTGCCCTGCAAGTTACTTTTTAAAAGATTAGTTTAATGCCATGAAAAATTTCATTAATTTTTCTGCCGATCAGTTTTCTGTGGATTCATGTCAATGGGTGATTAGTCATCGTTGGTGGGTAATTGCATCGGTTTTATTATTCACAGCAGTGCTATCCACTCAAATACGCTCATTGGATTTTGCGACTGATTATCGAGTGTTTTTCTCTGGTGAGAATCCAGATTTAATCGCGTTTGAAGATTTCCAAAAAATCTATACAAAAAGCGACAACATACTGATTGTTGTGCGTGCGAAAGATCAGCGTAAGTTTGATGGCGAATTGTCTCAAGTGGTTGAGAAAATCACTGAGGCAGCTTGGAAGATTCCATTTTCAACGCGTGTAGATTCAATCACAAATTACCAACATACCACAGCTCAAGAGGATGATCTTGTTGTTGCTGATCTGATTCAGCAGGGGCAACAGTTGCGTGCCGAGGTGCTGGATGAAAGGGTCGATATCGCATTGCAAGAACCTTTATTGCATAATTTTTTGATTGCAAAAGATGCCAAGACCACAGCCATCAATGTGATACTACAATATCCGGGTAAAGATCTCTCAGAGACACCTATATCAGTTAACTATGCTCGTGACTTAGTGAGAAATATTCAACAACAGCATCCTGAAATGACTATCGTTCTCACGGGTGTAGCGATGATGAATGCAGCGTTTTCTGAGGCCTCAATCAAAGACCTTACTACTCTCACACCGCTTATGTATTTAATGTTGGCGTTAATCACATTTTTCACGCTACGCTCATGGTCAATGACTATAAGCACGTTAATCGTGGTGATGTTGTCCACTGTTATTGCTTTAGGTGCAGGCGGTTTGATGAAGATTTTATTAACACCTATTTCTTTGTCTGCTCCCACTATCGTGCTCACACTCGCTATTGCGGATAGTATTCATATTTTGATTACCTTACGTGGCTTAATGCAAAAAGGTATGGATAAACACAGTGCGTTGATTGAAGCAGTACGCCTTAACTTTATGGCCGTGAGCATTACTAGTTTGACGACGATTATAGGATTTTTAGCCCTTAATTTTTCTGACTCTCCTCCATTCAATCATCTAGGCAATATGACAGCGGTGGGTATCGCTGCCGCTTGGGCCTTGTCTTTGTTTTTATTGCCTGCATTGATTAGTTGTTTACCACTGAAGGTGAACAAGTCTACAAGCACTCAGTCGCAAAGTTCTTTCTTTATTCGCCTAGCTGACTTTGTCGTACAACGACCACAGAAAATTTTATTTGTAATGGGTTCCATAACCCTCGTATTATCAAGCTTAGCTTTTAGTAATCAACTTAATGATCAGTGGACCAAGTATTTTGATCGGTCTATTCAATTTCGTAATGATACTGATTATGCGATTCAGTATTTAGGGGGTTTTTATCCCATCGAGTTTTCTATTAATGCAGCTCAAACAGGTGGTATATCTGACCCTGATTATTTGCATAAATTAGATGAGTTTGTTAATTGGTTGCGTGCACATCCAAATGTAGAGCATGTGTTTTCTTTAACAGATATTATGAAGCGTTTGAATAAAAACATGCACGCAGATAATAATGATTATTATCGTCTGCCTGAAGAACATGATCTATCAGCACAATATTTATTACTATATGAGTTATCACTCCCTTATGGTCTAGATTTAAATGATCGAATTAATATCGACAAATCATCCACACGTGTAACAGCAACGCTCGGTGATGTAGATACCATACAAACTCGTGCTTTTATGCGAGGTGCGGAAAATTGGTTGCATGAAAATGCGCCTGAATACATGTGGGCTAAGCCCACAGGTGCCACACAAATGTTCTCATATATCTCTAAACGAAATATAGAGAGTATGCTCAAAGGCAATGTGATTGCAGTTTCACTGATCGCATTAATATTAATCATTGCTTTGAGAAGTTGGCGCTTAGGCTTGTTGAGTATTATTCCAAATGCTACCCCCGTACTAGTAACTCTGGGTATATGGTCATTGACAGTAGGCACTGTCGGAATGCCAGTGGCGATCATAACGGTTACATCATTGGGAATAGTGGTGGATGACACAGTGCATTTGTTAAGCAAATATTTGCGTGCACGCCGAGAACAAGGCTTAGATCTGAATAATTCTATACGTTACTCATTGGATACTATTGGTCGTGCAGTCACTATTAATACCGCTATTTTAGCAGGTGGTTTTTGTATATTGGCCATGTCATCTTTCAAAGTAAATATGGAAACAGGCGTATTAACAGCCATTGCCGTTATAGTCGCGCTTGTTTTAGATTTTCTACTATTACCCGCATTATTATGTGTGCTAGATAAACGCACAAACAAGTCAGCTGATCAACAATCTTCACCTGAACGGATCATCTAATATGGAGAGCGCTGTGGTTAAATTTGGTTCATCAAAATATTTTATAATACTATGTATTTGCATTAACACTGTGCTGACTTTATTTATTAGTCAAGCATTGGCTGATGAAATGGTAGAAAAAGGCTATCAACTATCACAAAGAAGTGACCAGAGTGATAGAGGTTTTATCAGTAGTATTTCAGAATTGAAAATGGTGCTGAGAAACGCCACAGGTGCAGAGTCCACGCGGGTGCTTAAAATTAGCACCTTGGAAATTCCTGATGAGAATTTTGGTGATAAAAGCTTAGTATTGTTTTCCAGTCCGCGTGATATCAATGGGACTGCTTTGCTATCACATGCCAAGATACTTGATCCAGATGATCAATGGCTATATCTGCCAGCACTCAAGCGAGTTAAGCGCATTTCATCCGCTAATAAGTCAGGTCCTTTTGTTGGTTCTGAATTCGCATTTGAAGACTTTACCGCGAATGAACTCAACAAATATACTTATCTCTGGTTGCGAACAGAGGCCTGTGGCGAAATGACTTGTGATGTGATTGAACGTTTCCCGCAATATGAAAATTCAGGTTATACCCGTCAAATTGCTTGGGTAGACCAATCTGTTTATCAAATTCGACAATTGGATTTTTACGATCGCAAAGATAGTTTGCTTAAAACATTATTCTTCAAAGACTACCGGTTGTATGATGAAGCCTATTGGCGATCACATCATTTACACATGAAAAATCATCAAACTGAAAAAAGTACCGATTTGCTTTATTCTAATTATCAATTCAACACAGGTTTAGATGATAAAGATTTTGTAAAAGGTATGCTTAAACGTCTACGCTAGTGAGTATTTTGTGAGTCCACGCAAAACCCTAATGAGTGAAGCATTGCTATTCAATCAGATAATCTTTTTATTGGGAAAAATGCAATACTTATATTTCATAATATGTTCATGTTTACTAAGTGTTCTGAGTCATGCACATGCGGAATTCTCAGGTCAAATAGGAGCAGAGCTGCGCGCTTTTCCTAGTGATGCTCAGTATTCAGATCAGTTTAATAACTTACAAGGCTCGATATACTTTGAGCCTGAGTGGCGACAATATAGTGGGGAACACTTACAGACGGTTGTTATTCCTTATTTACGGCTTGATGCAAAAGACTCTGAACGCACACATGCAGATTTACGTGAAGCTTATGCCCTTTATCGTTTTAATGAATGGGAGTTTTTGCTGGGTGTTAACCGCGAATTCTGGGGGGTTACCGAATCACGACATCTGATTAATATCATCAATCA
>CBFHSW010000113.1:0-13950 GCA_965658595.1 Gammaproteobacteria bacterium
TACATTGAGGTTATATGTTGTGTAGGCATAATCACACAATCACATCGCTACTTTCTCATTGAGTATCTGCGCTCGCAATGCTTGCGCCCAAGATGGCAAAGAGTAGGGGGATAGTTGCTCCCAATCCTCGGCACAATCAATATCGATCACTTTCTCTAAACAGGTCATTGTGGTGTTGAGTTTTTCAACATTACGACGAGTTTGTTGTAGAACTTGTGAACTACCCCAAGTAACACGTTTAAAGACATCATAAGCAATATGATTTTTAGCGCCTACCAATAAATAACCACCATCATTGGTTGGCCCTAATACTAATTTTGAATTATCTAATGCTTTAAAGGCCTGTGAAATATAGTCGACATTAAGATCAAAACTGTCTGAACCAATCAAACATACTCGACGTGCTGATTTTAATTCTGTTTGTATAGCATGAAACATACGCTCTGCAAGATTATTACCGACTTGTTTTTTACAATCAGTGACACCGGCACCAAGAGAATAAACGACAACACGATAATGACGGGATTTTCTCACTTGCTGCAAAGTATTCTTATACAACTGTTTATGCAAATATAAACATTGACGATGAGTGAAGACACCATACATACGCGTTTTCACACGCGTAATACATGGCGCTTTAGTAAAGACAATTAAAGTATTTTGAGATCTCATGATTTGTCTAACAACGCGCTTTTATGCATAACATGCAGTAAACAAGATTGTTGTGTATAAGGTTATGTATATGACTGGCAAGCATTGTATTCTCTATCATGAGGTAGTGTATTGGAGATCGTTATTTCAAGAATAATATTTTTTATATAACTCATCCGCTGAGCGTCCAAAATAAAACTGCGCTCTAAACCACCACATCTTCAATATCGTTCTCATTATTCCATGTCGTTGCCAGTAACGTGCAGATGTTATTACGCTTACTGACAAACAAGTTGGGCGCCCGTGTTTTCGCAACTGCCGTGATATGTAAATATCCTCCATCAGAGGATGATTACCCAGGTCGGTTAGTATCGAAAGCAAATAATCACGTCTAGCAAACATACATTGATCACCTGTTGCAATAGACGTCAGTCTTGATCGCCAGTTCATACTCCTTTCTATCACCCTAAAACACCAATGTGTATCGTCTATGCGTACATCAAAGCGACCCCAAACATGCGTTTGGAGAGCCAACTGCAGGGCCTTTATAGCCTTAGTGTCCATAAGGGAATCGACATGGTGGATACATATGTGATCATAACTGGCGTACCTAATGCCAGTAGCGATTTGAGCACCACGACTAAAGGTTATCGCTGATTTGTGTGTTACAAAGCCCATGTTCTCACAACACACACTGGTGCTATCAGTACTACCACCATCGACAAATATAAGCTCAGCGTGTTCAGCGAGAGTTCTAAAGTAATCTCTTCGTTCATGAAGTGTCTGTGCTTCATTTAATACTGGAATAATGATTGAGAGTAATTTGCACATACTGGCGTTAAACAAACTGGATACACATGATTATTCACTATAGCTCACGATACACGAATTTAGTAAAAAACCTATCCAATGTTATGAAGCAGTATGTCCACTAGCCTTAAAAACAATAGTGCCAGCAGCATGGAGGCTTATTAGATGTTGATGCTGTAAATCCTGATCTTTCTCTATCTATTTCAAAGCTTATGTATGAGGCTTTTTAGTAATTTTACATAATATACATTATGCGCAGTTAATGACTGGCGTTAACACTCTCTATTCACTCTTACGCTCAGCTCGACAATACAATTTGAGTAGACAAAGCAAATGACCTTCCTCAGTTAAACAAGCTATTTATCTATTACTTTGCTAAGTTCAGCAAAACATTAACTGAGTCTTAGACTCAACAAACCTATTTGCGTTTTAAATATGGGAGCTAGAACAAGTTACGACTCTAATTGTATTGAAGGTAACTGGTTCATAAAGGACATGAACAATCGATCTATGATTTCTGATTCTGCTCATGCCGTAGATGTTGCCAATATAATGTTGGCCGATTAGAACTTATATCGTCGTGCAGACTCAATCACTCAGAACTTTGTGCTGCGTAATCCAGCCGATATCAGCATGGTAATTAAACTAGATGCAAGTCTATCCATGGAATTGGTTGTCAACATAGTAAATAGTGAGCTGGAGTTAGATGACAATACACAGACCATACACACTAACTCTTTCGTGATCGACGCCCTCTTCCCTGAACTTGATAACAATCATATTGGCACATTCAGTGCTCATGCTATGGTCGGCTATAGTGATAACGGAACTGAACGCCGCGTGATGTCGAATACAGGATCGACAGGCTATTACGACTTAGACAGTGACTTAAATACTTTGTCACCCGGTGCGAACTTCAACGTGAATTTCTGAGTCAATATATTTGTGCCGTGGAATGATGATGAACATTCGCCATCATGACGCATAAATATAAATAGAATTATTAAATATAAAAGATGGCGTCCCCAAGGGGATTCGAACCCCTGTTGTCGCCGTGAAAGGGCGATGTCCTAGGCCTCTAGACGATGGGGACATTAGCTTTGTAAATTGTTGAAATCATCGCTGAGGTGGCGAACATTACGTTAAAAACAGCACTGCTGTCAAGTAAGTTACACCAGTTAAAAGCAGCCAATCCGCTAGCCTAGTCAAATCTCACATTATTGTCACTCAACCATTAACATCAGTATATTGTTGTTGCTATAGGCGTCAAATTAATCGTCTATTTCGGCACTGCAGACTAACAATAAAAATCTGCCATGGATAAGAGCTTTTATACGGCTATCGTGTCAACAAATAGATTAAACAATGAGCTGGTTAGCATCAGCTTTTTAATTCAAACAGTATCGGGACTTCATATTCATACACCCCGATAGAATTGCGCAGTTGTGTGGGGATAGAAGGCATAGGATTAGCTCGATTAAGCATTTTCACCACCGCCTCATTAAGGCTCTTATAACGACTACCCTGAGTAATATCATATTTAAGTAATCGACCTTGTTCGTCAATCGAGAACTTAACTTTCACCAAGCCTTCATAATGACGTTTTTTAGCGATCAATGGATAACGTTTATATTTTTGTAACCAAGCGCTCAGTGCCAGTTTATATTGCATGTTCATATCATCAATATATTGATGATCAGGAGAGCTAGCAGGCTGTGACGGCACAGCAGAAGAGAATGTCTTCGGTGGTGTGGGTGCAGGTGTCTTGACTGCCTCTACAAAGGGTTTTTGAATAGTAGGCTGTATCACTGGAGTCGGTTCAGGTATGGGCTCAACAGCCTCCTCTACCATCTCTATTACCTCCTCCTCAAATATTTCTTCTGGAGGTTCTGGTTCTATAATTTCTGGTTCTGTAATCTCTTCTTGATCGAGTAACGGCTGGATGTCTGTGACAGAATTAATATTTATCTGCACGTGATTTTGCTGATTAGCACGTGGAATCACCATAACTTGCTCAGACCGAAAACTATCAATAAGTATGGCTATGAGGATCAAGCTAATTAAGATAAAACTATTTCTATACAGCATTACACAACAATCTATAGGTTAGTCCATATTCAAATACAAAGTAACGAGTTTCAATAACGTGTTTATAGTCATTGGGTTTATAACCATGAGTTTATACGTCTATGTGCTCAAGCTGTTAAGAATGAGCGTATCTCAGCTCCATCTGTTAACAATATGATGCTCAATAATTAATATTTAATGGCGATATATCGAACACGTCTCAAAAATGAGAATGACGGCAAGTATGCCGCAATATTGAGTAGTTAATCTGTGATAAATCCACCAAAAGCGAACTTTTTGAGAGTTAGATTCCATCATAGCTGAATATGGGCGCTATATTGGTGATTATTTGAACACTTATATCTTACGACAAGCCGGTTTCAGCTGAAAAAACCCACTTAGTACCATAGTCAAAAGTGACTATTTACTCATACGTACATAAATAAGCCGTCGGTCGCATCACTTCTATATCGAACTGGCTGTCTGCTGGAACTTTGAATTGTTGACCCGACTGCATGATTTGGAAGTCGTTCTGATGAGGTAATTTAACACTCACCTCACCATCAATTATGGTCATGGTCTCATTTTGAGCGGTATTAAAGGTATAGCGTCCCGTACTCATAACACCCACGGTAGTAGGTAATGTTGCACCTTGATAGGCTATAGAGAGCACTTGATCATCAAAATAAGCGTTAGTTTTAAGCATAATTTTTAATCTAGGGTGGTGGAATAGAAATTATTTCAGCGAAGGACGAAGTTCTTTGATCAAATCATAGGCAGCTTGTATTTCCTTAGAGCGTTCAGTGGCCACTTTAATCATGTCTTCAGGCATACCCTGCCCCATAAGTTTATCTGGATGGTGTTGACTCATAAGCTTACGGTAAGCCCGTTTGACCTCTTGATCAGAACTCTCACTAGTCACACCGAGTGCTTTATAGGCTTCTTCGATATTTGATTCAGTAGTTGGGCGACCTTGTGAGAATTGTGCCTGATTGAGAATCATCTCCAGTAGTTGCTGGAATTGAGCTTGTTGATAACCTAACTGTAGCGCGATCTGTTCCAACACAGATTCTTCCGCTTTATCTAATTGTTGATCAGCTAATGCCATGACAATCAGATAGGTGAGCAATGCCTGTCGTAAATGCAGTGTTTGACCACAATGCGACATGAACTCCTGACAGATTTGCTTTATTTCGGCGTCATCAGCGCTACTGCCACGTTTGAATTGAGCAATCGCTTGTTGTCGGTGTTCTTGCGTTAATCCTAATTGGCGTATGAAGTCTTCAACATGATTCACTTCATGTTGGGAAATATGCCCGTCTGATTTAGCCAGCTTACCCATCAATATAAAGCTGGTTTCCAAAAATACTTCTTGTCTTCGTGCATTCGCTAAAGGATTGATACCGCCTATCCCATAGGATCTGGCACGATCAATACTACCGCCGATGAAAAATCCTAATAGCGCGCCTAGTAAGCCTAAAAAGTAATACCCTATAAATACAAATAGTAGTTTATACATGGCTAATTAAACTCGTAAGATTTCCATCTAATATTAATTAAGTTCCTGACAAGATTTTGATAAGCATTTTGATATCTATGGTTTGGTGGAGCTAGGCGGGATCGAACCGCCGACCTCTTGCGTGCCACGCAAGCGCTCTCCCAGCTGAGCTATAGCCCCAAACACATAGGATGACAGCATTATGCCTTTGACCTGTGCTACTCACAAGTAAAATGCAATGTTGAGTTCAGCATAACAACTCATCATCACAAGTCGGTTATTTTTTGAACTCAATCTACAATCGTTTTAAGACCTGTTAAGGATGTATGATTAGAAAATACAATAGTAAAAAAACATTAAAAGTTAAGGCCATATATAAATGTCATTACTGCCTGATTAAGCGTCTAACGCTAATGACTCAATATAATGAATAGCGGCGTCTAATCGAGTTAATACTAATGTTTTACCAATCAACTCCAACGTAATATCAATAGAAGGTGAGCTGGCACTGCCCGTCACCGCGATACGTATAGGAGGGGCTACTTTGCCTAACTTAAGACCGCTACTTTCAAGCACCTGATTAATCACGGCTTGAATGTTTTCAGCATCCCAAATTTCAACTTTTTCAAACTCAATTTTTATTTGTGCCAGCAAGTCTGCAGTGGATGCCTTAAAATGTTTTTTAACTGACTTCTCATCATACTCTGCACACTTATCAGAAAAAAAGTACTCGCTCGACTCGGTTAGCTCGTTAATAGTTTTATAACGATCTTTCTGCAAGTTGGCGACTGTATTCAGCTTGTCATTATCATCATGAGAAATATTCTTACGTGTAAATGCCTGTGACAACCATCCAGCAATAGTATCGTCATCACTATTCTTGATGTAGTACTGATTCAACCACTGTAATTTATCGATATCAAAAGCGGCGGCGGATTTATTCACAGACTCCAGCGAAAATAAATCGATCATTTCATTGATGCTAAATATCTCTTGATCTTTATGCGACCAGCCTAGTCGCACTAAATAATTTATTAATGCTTCAGGTAAATAACCTTCGTCCGCATAGGCTGACACACTCACAGCGCCATGACGTTTAGACATACGCTTGCCATCATTACCTAGAATCATCGGTAAATGTGCATACTCGGGTAACTCGCCACCGATCGCTTGTAATAAATTAATTTGGCGTGGCGTATTATTAATATGATCATCACCACGAATGACATGACTGATTTGCATATCTAAATCATCCACGACAACCGTTAAATTATAAGTAGGTGTACCATCCGAACGCGCAATAATTAAATCGTCTAATTCTCGATTATTAATCACTACCTGCCCTAGTACTTGATCATTTATCACTACATCACCATCAGGTGGGTTTTTGAAACGTATGACGGGATCTATTCCTGCTGGAGTGGGTCCTGAATAATCACGATAGCGACCATCATAACGAGGCTTTTGTTTGTTTTTTTGCTGTTCTGCTCTCAGTGCATCTAATTCTTCTCTGCTACAGTAACAACGATAAGCTTTACCTTCATCCAATAATTGCTCTATCACCTGTTTATAACGATCAAAACGTTCAGTTTGATAGAAAGGCCCTTCATCATAGTCCATTCCCAACCACTCCATGCCACGCAATATGGCATCGACTGATTCTTGGGTGGAACGTTCTCGATCTGTGTCTTCTATACGTAAAACAAATTTGCCTTGGTTATGACGTGCATATAACCAAGAAAATAAAGCAGTTCTAGCCCCACCAATGTGCAGATAACCAGTTGGACTAGGTGCGAAACGAGTTTTAATATTCATAAATAATTGAGGCTCAAACAAAGTTTAGAAAACAAAAGACATATAAACAAAGTGACGAATGATGGATAAATAGCAAATCGCGATTATAGCGCTTATGCCAGCAACACTATAATAATTTGTAAGCAAATCGCGGCATATATTCCTGCCATGAGATCATCCACTACAATACCCAAACCCCCACCGATGGATTTATCCATAAAACCAATTGGCCAAGGCTTAGCAATATCAAAGATCCGAAATAAAATAAATCCTACCAGCACCCATTGCCACGCAAAGGGGGCAAACATCATAGTCACTAAGTAACCACATACTTCATCAATTACTATCCCTGAATGATCATGCACACCTAATAATTCAGCTGAACGCCCAGCAATCATGATACTGAATATGATTAGCATGAAACAGGCCAGAGCATACATAGGCAAACTCAATGACGCCATCCACACATATAATGGAATAGACGCCAGTGTCCCCATAGTCCCAGGAGCCACGGGTGATAAGCCACTGCCAAAACCAAATGCGAGTATATGGGCTGGATGACTGAAAATTTGTTTTGGATCTGCACTAAATTTCATACAATATTTTTCTATCTAATCTATACAATCGATGTTTTAAAATGATCATAACCGGTCACTGAAGGAACAGGAACCTGTTTGCCAAGTTCAGTAATCACCACCTCATGATTCTCCGTCATACATCCAATTCTGTGTATCTGTGTATCACTGTTTGTGGCTATTTGCATAATTGCATTGTGCTGAGCAGGATCAGCCGTAAACAATAGTTCATAGTCGTCACCTTGAGTGATAGCGTCTATTTTACTAAGCGCTGAAGTACTGCAAAGTTGATCTAAATTTAAATGTGCTCCGACCCGACTTTGTGCACAAATAATTTCCAGCTCATTGAGAAGCCCATCAGAAATATCAATGCATGCATGTGCAATGCCTCTTAACTGACACCCTAGATTTATGCGTGCTTGTGGATAATATAAAACCTGCATTTCAGTGTCAGATATTTGACTATGATCAAACCCACAGGCCATGAGTTTCTTTAATACAGCACCAGCATCACCTATTCTCCCACTCACATATAGATCATCTCCACATAGTGCTTGATGTCGATACAATGCTTGATCATTGGGTACTTCACCCAGAATCTGCAAACTCAGTGTTAACGTATCACCGCTGGTAAGATCACCCCCCATCAAACTAACTTGGTGTTGTTGTGCGCATTCGAATAATCCTTGAGAAAATGCTTCACACCAGCTTTCATCATAATTAGGCAACGTCAAATTCAAAGTAGCCCATCTCGGTTCAGCACCCATCGCAGCAAGGTCACTGATATTCACCGCCATTAATTTATAACCAATCGCATGGGCTGGTGTTTGTGAAACAAAATGTCGACCATCAACCATAGTATCTGTAGACACAACTAATTGATGGTCAGGACGAGCTTGAAGAACCGCAGCATCATCTCCTATTCCTCTGACAATGGATGCATCTTCAAAGTGTTTATGAAAGAAATTTTCAATAATGTGTTTTTCGTTCAAAATGATAGTCTCATATGAATATTCACATCTCTGCAGGCTAGTCTAACAGGTATGTATTTAACAACGTTCATTTTATAAACAGTATTACAAGGCTCTGTCACACCTTTGATTCATTCTTGGCTTGGTATCTATGCCAGAAGCTATGCCAGAATCAAATATGTCGAATGACACAGCAAACCTGATTCTTATGCTTATACTGATTCTTATGATGATTCTTGAGAAGTATCGTCTTCTGATGTCTCGACTGTTTCAGATTTCTGTTTATACTCAAGTGCTAGTTCTGCTGCGGTCAGACGATTGATGGTTTTAATTAATTTATCTAGCACAGCATTCACTAGCTTATACCCTTCACTGGAACCAAACTTTTTACACAGTTGCACGGCTTCGGCCACTAACACCTTGTTCGGCACATCCAAGCTATGTGTGAGTTCAAATACAGCTATTCTAAGTGCTGCCAATTCAACAGGATCTATGCTATCTATCGGATAATCTGATGCATTCTCAATGAGAGTGTCTAAGTAATCACTAAACTTAGTCACACCCAAAACCATTTCACGAAAATAATCTTCATCACATTTAGGCCAGAAATCATCATCTTCAAACTGACGACAGAGTGACTTGAGATCATCATCATTTAATTGGTTTTGATATAAAGCTTGTAGCGCTAATCTTCTTGAACATTGACGTCTATGATTCAATGAACGATTTTCACTGCACTGTGGGGTTGCGGCTTTACTCAATGGTTTTCCCTAATCTGATCTATCGTCGTGGTCATTTCTAATGCACATAATGCGCAATCCACTCCTTTGTTATCGCCCTGTAAATCAGAACGCTGTTGCGCTTGTTCGACAGTGTCTGTTGTTAACACACCAAACACCACGGGCACGCCACTGTTTAAACTCACATCCATTACACCACGAGCACATTCACCTGCTACATAATCAAAATGTGGTGTATCACCTCGAATAACACAACCTAATGTAATGATTGCGGCGTATTGATTACTATCAGCCAAGTGCTGAGCGATGAGAGGTAATTCGTAAGCCCCCGGCACTTTTAACACATTAATATTTTCTTCATTCACACCATACTCTTTGAAAGTTGCTAATGCGCCAGTCAGCAAGTTGTCAACGATCTCATGATTGAAGCGAGCCGCGATGATGGCAAAGCGAGTATCTGCTTGAAGTTTAATCTCGCCCGTTTCACTAGCGGATATTTTCATAATGGGTTCTTCCTATTCTTTTCTATAATCTATCTATAAATCTATATAATCGTCTACGAAACTGTTGTGGACTTTTGCATGGTTATTCTTTGCCTGCCACATATTCAACTATCTCAAGTCCGAAACCACCCAAGCCATGAAACTTTTGCGGAGCACTTAAAAGTCGCATTTGATGTACGCCTAAATCAAATAATATTTGCCCACCGATACCTAAAGTCCAACGATCTATCGTATGGTTACCTTGTTCAGTATTATTTTTATCATCCATATGCTCCAACTGATTGAGTAAACTATCTCGATCATTCGCTACACGTAACACCACTACCACGCCAGCACCTTCTTGACTGATGCGTTCCATGGCATCACTGAGTGGCCAACCACAGCCTGAAGCATTCCCCATTAAAGTATCACACAGTGTGTTCTCAATATGGACTCGAGTTAGTACTGGTTGTTGAGGCTCGATCTCACCTTTAACTAAGGCAAAGTGTATTTCTTTACTAATCGAGTCTTCATAAGTGAATAGATTGAAATCACCACACTCTGTTGAGAATATTTGTGAAGATTTACGATGCACGGTGCGTTCATGTTGAATACGATAGCTAATGAGATCTTCTATCGTTCCAATTTTTAAATCATGCTCTAATGCGAAAGTTTCTAATTGTGGGCGTCGCATCATGTGACCATCTTCATCCATGATTTCAACGATTACCGCCGCCGGCTCTAATTCAGCTAAGCGAGCATAATCACAGCCCGCTTCGGTATGACCGGCACGAGTTAGCACACCACCCGGTTGTGACATCAATGGGAAAATATGACCCGGTTGATTAATGCTCTCAGCATTGGCATTCGGAGCGACGGCAGTACGCACGGTATGCGCACGGTCATAGGCAGAGATGCCAGTAGTCACACCTTCTGAAGCTTCGATAGACACAGTGAAGTTGGTGGTTTGATGCGCGTCTGTCATATCCACCATTAACGGTAAAGCCAGTTGCTTACAGCGTTCCTTGGTCAAGGTTAAACAGATTAATCCACGACCATATTTAGCCATAAAGTTGATGTCTTCTGGCTTCACCATGGAAGCCGCCATCAGTAAATCGCCTTCGTTTTCTCGATCTTCATCATCGACAATCACGACCATCTTACCGGCTGCAATATCTTCGATAATTTCTTGTGTAGTATTAAATTTCATTTATGTATTTGATGATGTTTCAAACTCATGCATGCGTTCAACATAGCGTGCTAGTAGATCAATTTCCAAGTTAACATTTGTGCCCACTTGATAATCGAGTATAGCGGTATTCTCCCAAGTATGAGGAATAATATTCACTTCGAAGGTGACATGCTCTACCTGATTAACGGTTAAGCTAACACCATCCATGCAGATAGATCCTTTGCGCGCAATGTACTTAGCAATAGCTTCAGGTGCTTGCACAACAATATGAATAGATTCGTCGGTGCGAGTCAGCTGAGTCACCTCACCCACTCCATCCACATGACCCGTGACTAGATGCCCACCCAACGGTTGTGACAGGGTCAGCGCTTTTTCTAAATTCAAAGATTGACCGACGCGGAGTGATTCAAATGTGGTACATCTCAGTGTTTCTGCCGACACATCAACATTGAAATTTGCATCTTGTAATGAAGTGACTGTCAGACACACACCGTTTACGGCAATACTATCACCCAGCTCTACTCCACTAAGGAAGTCACCTTGAGTGCGTATCTGAAAGACACTCGACTCACGCTGTGGTGTGAGTGCCGCCAAAGCCCCCACTGATTGAATAAGACCTGTAAACATAAATTTTATTGATAAAGTGATTAAAAGACTATTTTAGCTGCCATAGTAATAAATGCGTTCATTGTTTGATTCGTTGTTTAGTTCGTTGTTTGATTACTAGATTAATGACTAGGTTAATAACTGAATTAAGGGGTGAATATGCCGTAGCATAAGGGACAATTTTCTATGCCTGCTTTAAGGTTTCACCTGCCTATCAATATACAGTCTACCCATGTATGACCCATCAATACTCGAACCGTCAATATTCAATCAGTGCACTTATTCTAACATCTACGCCCACATTGCGTATGTCTGTTGTTTGGATACGTACAGCTTGATCTAAATGCTCCAACCCTCCTAAATCAAACAGTCCACGACTACCCTCACCTAGATAACAAGGCGCTAGATAATGCACGATTTGGTCAGCGCATTGTTGTTGCACTAAACCACCCATTAGTACGGCGCCAGCTTCCACCATCACACTGTTAATTTCTCTCGCCGCTAATTGCTGCATCAATTGTTTTAAATCAAACCGATGTTGAGTCACATCCAACTGCATAACTTCGCAATGCTCAATCGCTTCAAAAGCTTGAGTATTTTTACCCGTCGTGGTCACTATTAAGGTATTTCCTGGCAGTGTTAGCATTTTTGCATTTATCGGCATTTTTAAATCTGGGTCTAACACCACGCGGTGTGGTTGCATAAGCCCAGCAATTTCAACATCACGCACATTCAAGCTAGGATCATCTGCCAGCACCGTGCCTATGCCTGTCATGATGGCATCATAACGAGCACGCATCACGTGCACATCATGGCGAGCCTCTGCTGAGGTGATCCATTGCGATTGACCATTTGCCAACGCATTGCGACCATCCAAACTACTGGCCATTTTTAACGTGACCCACGGTAAACCCTGTGCCATGCGCTTGATAAAACCTTGATTCAGTTGTGCGGCTAATTCGGGCAACACATTCTCTGTCACTTGTATACCAGCTGCGCGTAATGCCGCACTACCATTACCCGCCACTAACGGATTGGGATCTTGCATTGCAATCACCACTCGACTTACTTCAGCCGCTATGAGAGCTTCAGTACAAGGTCCAGTTTTACCTTCATGACAGCACGGTTCTAAGGTGACATATACAGTACTGCCTTTAGCCGCTGATCCTGCTTCAGTAAGTGCATGGATTTCAGCATGAGCACCACCGGCACGTTGATGATAGCCGCTGGCAATAAATTGATTGTGTGCATCAGTAATGACACAGCCAACATTTGGATTCGGTCGTGTGCTGTATTGGCCTAGACGAGCCAGTTGAATGGCTTGCGACATGCGCTCAATGTCACAACGAGTGTTCATAACTATTTATCTTTGATCAGTGATAACTGACTTTTGCGCATTTCTGGCGATGGATCGTTCTCAACATTATCAATGATCTCTCTGAATTCACGCACATCAGTAAATGAACGATAGACAGAAGCAAAACGCACATAGGCGACTTGATCCACATCACGTAATTCAGTCATGACCCACTCACCTAATTGATTGGCAGGAATCTCACGATCACCAAAAGTAAGACTTAGATGTCGGATATGATCGATAATTTGTTCGACTTGATCAGGAGAAACAGCGCGTTTCTCAATGGCGTGTTCAATACCATTACGTAACTTCTCGACTGAAAATACTTCACGTCGTCCATCACGTTTAACGATGCGGGGTAAATCTAATTCTGCGGATTCGAAGGTAGTGTAGCGCTCTTTACAATTCACACATTCCCTTCTGCGACGAACTTGACTCCCATCTCCAGCGAGACGAGAGTCAATAACTCGCGTATCAGTTGCACCACAAAATGGACAGCGCATCTGTGTTTACCTATTTAAATATTGGCTATTCAAATAGCTTACTTGTAGACCGGAAAGCGGTTACACAACTCAACAACTTCTGCCTTAACGCGTGTTTGTATGTCTACGTTTTCAACGTCGTCCATCACATCACACATCCAGTTAACAAGTTGCACACACTCAGCTTCTTTGAAGCCACGTGTTGTGATTGCAGGTGAACCCACACGAATACCACTGGTCACGAAAGGTGATTGAGGATCATTCGGTACACTGTTTTTGTTTACAGTGATATTTGAATTACCTAGAGCGGCATCGGCGGCTTTACCTGTAATACCTTTCTTAATCAAATCTACTAAGAATAAGTGATCGTCTGTGCCGCCCGATACGATGTCGTATCCACGTGCCATAAACTGATCAGCCATTGCTTTAGCATTCTTAACCACTTGTTGCATGTAAGTTTTAAATTCAGGTTGTAGCGCTTCTTTGAATGCTACCGCTTTACCCGCGATCACATGCATTAAAGGACCACCCTGCATACCAGGGAATACAGCTGAGTTTAGCTTCTTAGTGATTTCGTCATTCGCACGCGCAATGATGATGCCACTACGAGGACCACGTAATGATTTATGTGTAGTTGATGTCACAACGTCTGCGAATGGAACGGGATTTGGATAACAACCTGCGGCTACTAGACCTGATACGTGTGCCATATCAACTAGTAAGTA
>CBFHSW010000114.1:0-4159 GCA_965658595.1 Gammaproteobacteria bacterium
GATCAAGTTCAACTCAATGCTGCTTCAATCATGTGTGTGAGTCATATGCAGGCTGAACATGAGCCAGCGCAGTATCAGGCATTATTGACCCAGCTGTGGGATAAGTGTGAGTCACAAGGCATTCTAGTAGTGAAAGAACAGTGCGAGAATGTGCAATGTTCCCAGCAGTTAGATGCGATGTTGGCTACGTTTGGTGAAGTTCATTATTACTCATCGATAGCGGCAACACCGATACAAGACAAAGTTGAAATTAGTCAGTACTCATTGGCTGTTGAAGAAAATCTACGTCAAGAAAAGTCCAATAAGCAGGATGTGTACAGAGTTATTCAGAAAAACGCATAACTGTACATCAGGCCTCAAATTGAGGCTTTTAATTAGTGATATAAATTCTGATCGCGAAATAAATAATGGTCGAGCACCCTAGGCATAGTGCCAAGTTGCCGATCAGACCTAGCCCATGTTGTTTAATACTGCTAGGTGATTGAATGATTTTACTCGCTAAGTGCTGAGTCATATTAGCGCTCACAATAGCGGGCACAATAGACACCACCGCAAAAAAGACTAGGCCATAGCGATACACTGGCCATTCCATTAAAGCTTGCAGAAAGTCAGGCATGAGTGTGTGATCAATAGTATGTATGAGCGGATAGGATAGAGCTTGTGTCAGTTGCAATCAAACATTTGTCCTATTGCGCTAGCCAAATGGTTTATTCACAACATCCTGAAATATTTACCAATAAGTTCTCAGGCGTCCTGCAAACAATCCAATGTGTATTGATTGATCCATGAGCTATCTAAATTTGGATCTAAGAATCCACAATGGCCGCCATGTTGACTGATATGAATATGATGCTGAGCATGGGGATAGCATTTATCTTTATCCTGCCAAGGGATGATAGGGTCGTCTTTGGCCAGTACGGTATGGGCTTGAGTTTGAAGTGTTTTCAGGCGCATACCGCATATTGAGTAACCATTCAGATAACTGTTGAGGTTATTGAAGCCAGCATATTGAGTGGCAAGGTTGCTGGTCGCCTCGCGTAAATTTGTCGCCTCATCAAAGGTGGATAGGCTATATAAATTAGGAAAGGCTGTTACTTTTTTACGAAATTCGTTACGCCAACGACGCATGAAGTAATGCTTGTATATGGGGAAGGTTTTTTCCAGTGCTTGTAAGGTGCTCTCAGGGTCTAGCACTGGACAAAATGCCACGCTTTTATGTAGGTTGAGTTGTGATCTTTCTGCATAGGCATTCACACGCAGAGCAAAGTTAGCACCTAAGGAAAATCCTACCAGAGATAGTGGCGACTGAAATTCATTCTGAATATGAATGCATGCATTGATGACTTCCTGAATTCGACAAGAATGGAATAGCTTTTTGTTTAAGTGTTGGCTATCTCCGTGGTCTCTGAGGTTCAGTCTAATGACATGATAGCCAGCATGGAATAATGCCTGTCCTAGAGAGATTAGATATAAAGAGTGTGCACAGCCTAGCCAGCCATGCAGTAATAGGACTGCGGATGCATGGCGTGGCTGTCGGTTCACAAGTGCTGACAAATGAATGTCGTGTTGTGCTGGGATAAGTCTGTGCTCAGCTTTCCCCTGGAGCTCTAGATATGCCTGTTTCAGGACTAGCTTTCTAAGCGGAGATCCGGATAAAACGCTATTGATATGTCCATTGCGAAACATCCCCTGTGCGGCATAATCGTTCATACTGCAAAACGCTTAACCTGCTTTTGCTAGAGCTTGCTCCAGATCCGCAATAATATCGTCGATATGTTCAATACCTATAGATAAACGGATTAAATCATCTCTGACACCAGCGGCTTTCTTCTCATCAGCAGATAACTGGCGGTGAGTTGTGCTAGCAGGATGGCAAGCTAATGATTTAGCATCCCCAATATTGACTAATCTGACCACTAGATTGAGAGCATCAATAAAATGACCACCCGCTTCGGCACCACCGATGATACCAAAACTTAAAATCGCAGAGGCGTGTCCATTCATATAGCGATCAACCAATGGTTTGTCAGGATGGTCGTCAAGACCGGCAAAACGTACCCAACTGACCTTGGCATGATTTTGCAAATACTCAGCCACAGCTAGTGCATTTTCACAATGTCTATCCATGCGCACAGGTAAGGTTTCAATACCTTGTAGTATCTGAAAGCTATTGAATGGTGAAATAGCAGAGCCCATATTGCGAAGAGGCACCACGCGCGCACGTCCAATAAACGCTGCAGCTCCCATGTCTTTGGTATAGACCACGCCATGATAAGACGGGTCGGGTTCATTCAACATAGGGAAACGATTCTTATGCTCAGCCCATGGGAATTTGCCAGAATCCACGATGACGCCACCTATAGATGTGCCATGTCCACCCATGTATTTGGTCAATGAATGAATAACTATATCAGCACCATGCTCGATTGGTCGGCACAAGTAAGGTGTGGGCACAGTATTATCGATCATCAAAGGCACACCATGTTGATGGGCCATATCAGCAACTGCTGTGATATCTAAAATATTACCTGCTGGATTACCAAGAGACTCAGCAAATACAGCCTTAGTTTTATCATCGATAAGTTTTTCCATGCCTGCTAGATCATGATGTTCAGCAAAACGCACCTCGATACCGAGACGCGGAAGCGTATGCGCAAATAAATTATAGGTGCCTCCATACAAAGAGGCCGTCGAGACTATATTGTCACCTTGCTCGGCAATGGCAAAAATTGAATAAGTGATGGCAGCCATGCCTGAGGATAGTGCCAATGCGCCAATACCACCTTCCATAGCAGCCACACGTTGTTCTAGCACTGAGCTAGTGGGGTTCATGATTCTGGTATAGATGTTGCCCTCAACTTTGAGATCGAATAAATCAGCCCCATGTTGAGTGTCATCAAATGAATAGGAGGTGGTTTGATAAATGGGCACTGCGACAGCTTTCGTCGTAGGCTCTGGAGAGTAGCCACCATGTACTGCTATTGTTTCGATTTTCATATTATTGTTACCTATTAATTAAACGCATGGATAGTAGCATTGTTATTCGGTAATGCGAACTTTCCAAGTTGGAATTCTATCTGCATGGATGATTTCATGCTTGAGTAGCCACTGTCTAGCATCTTCACTGTCTTCATTGAACCAACGCGCAGTTGAGCCTAAACGAAAACTATATCCCCATTTATCCATATCTTGCATGTGTCTGAGCATATCAAATCCTGTGATGTGATCTGACCAAAGCAGTTGTAAATAGCAACATGATGCTTCCTCTAGAGCACTACCACCAGCATCTACCACCCCAGACTGACGCTGATCATCAGACATACATACATAGTGAGCAGTTTCATGCAGGAGAGAGTGTAATGGAGTGTCATCTCGTACATACATATGCGTACCTTTACGACCGGCTTCAGCATCTCCCCAAAAGCTATAGGGAATTGGGTCAGATGCGGGCACTCGTGTCAATTTGAGCCCATATAGATTTAAAAATGGCCCAATTACTGGATCAGTGATGTTTTTGAGTCGCCGCATGTGAAGAAATCTGTATTAATTGGTTATTAAATGAGCTGCCGAGGTTAATATATCATATTGATTTGTTGTTGGATGACCTACGAATCTGATCGTTTTGGGTTATACTACGCGCGCCCAGTAGGGTCATGGAGATTCAACTCAGGTTACTACACAGGATTTATGACAAATGATTTCACACGTTCGACGAATTTTTATTCTTAGCCTACTTGTTTTTAGCACCCAGACATTTGCGGCCGGTGACGCGGTGCGTGGTGCAGTAATAGGCGAGACTTGTTTAGGCTGTCATGGTGTCACAAGTTACACTAATGTTTATCCCACCTATAAAGTGCCAAAACTAGGTGGTCAACATGAAGCTTATATCGCGGCTGCATTGAAAGCTTACCGCTCTGGTGAAAGAAAGCATAAAACGATGCATGCTCAAGCGAGTAAAATGACTGATCAAGATATCGCTGATATTTCAGCTTATCTCGTCGGCATCAAGTAAGCATCAAGCAGGAATGAAGCAGGAATGAAGCAATAGCATAGTTCTGAAGATTTAGATGGTTTCAATCAAGATCTCTGTGCTAATCGAATTTACAAGATAGTCGTCAAAGGAATAACAATGAAACACTTAATTATTGGATTACTCTTT
>CBFHSW010000115.1:0-7748 GCA_965658595.1 Gammaproteobacteria bacterium
GCAGCAGCGCAATGAAAAAAAAGCCTCTACGACTGAACAACTTATTGCCACTGAGGACAAGGAGCTGCTCATGATTATGCATGTGGTGGCGAAACAAGGTGCATACTTTACTGGGCCTATGATCAAACACATGATGGCTGAATTGGATCTTCAACATGGTGAGATGGGTGCATATCACTATAGTGTTGATCGTTTAGGTAAGAAACATAGTATTTATATGATATTGAATATGTTTCAGCCGGGCAGTTTTGACATTAAAAATATGGCTGATTTGGAGACGCGTGGATTGACTCTAGTGCTTCAATTGCCAGGACCTGAAGATGCTCTTAAGTCATACAATATTATGTGCGAACATGCTCAACGCTTAGCCACATTTTTGAATGGAGACTTACTCGATCAAGATCAAAATGCCATTACGACACAGGCGATTTCACATTATAAAGAACAGGTTCAGTTGTTTGGCCTGAGAGTTGGCAAGCTATCCTCATGGCAATGAGCCTTTTATCATAGTTTTTGTGGGACAAGTAAATAGCATGACTGCAGATTCAATTGAGCAATTACGTAAAAAAATACAACTTTATGATTACCAATACTATGTATTGGATGATCCTACGGTTCCAGATGCTGAATATGATCGATTAATGCGTGAGTTGTTAGCCTTAGAGTCTGATCATCCAGAATTCAAGACTGATGACTCTCCAACCCAACGCGTGGCTGGAAAACCCTTAGATAGTTTTAATCAAGTGAAGCATGAAGTCCCCATGCTGTCGTTGTCTAATGTATTTTCTTACGAGGAACTAACAGCCTTTGATCAGCGTGTTAAAGATCGTTTAGATCAACACCGGACTATTACTTACAACGCTGAGCCCAAATTAGATGGCTTGGCGGTGAGTATTTTGTATGAACAGGGATTTTTAGTGCGTGCGGCCACGCGTGGGGATGGGTCTACAGGAGAGGATATCACTGAGAATATACGAACTATTCGCAGCGTTCCTCTTAAGTTAATGGGAGAGGATTGGCCGCAACGGCTAGAAGTACGTGGTGAAGTATTTATGTCACGTGCTGGCTTTGAAAAACTCAATCGATTGGCTGAGGAAAAAGATCAAAAGCAATTTGTAAATCCTCGTAATGCAGCAGCGGGAAGCTTGCGTCAACTTGATCCTCGGCTAACAGCACAACGACCACTGGATATTTTTTGTTATGGCATAGGTGTGCATGAGGGGGGTGACCTTCCAACGAGTCATTATCAACGCTTACAAATACTCAAAAAGTGGGGACTTAGAGTGTGTCCATTAATACAGCAAGTGCAGGGCGCACAAGGATGCATGAAATATTACGAGCGTATGCAAACACAGCGTGTGAATTTAGATTATGAAATTGATGGAATTGTTTACAAAGTTGATGAGGTAGAACACCAACAACAACTTGGCTTTGTTTCACGTGCTCCACGTTGGGCAACGGCGCATAAATTTCCTGCACAGGAAGAACTCACGATAGTTGAAGATATCGATTTTCAGGTGGGACGCACAGGTGCGCTTACGCCTGTGGCAAAATTAACGCCAGTGTTTGTAGGTGGTGTAACAGTGAGTAATGCGACTTTGCATAATATGGATGAAGTGGAACGAAAAGATGTTCGGATAGGCGACACCGTGATTGTTCGGCGTGCGGGTGATGTTATACCCGAGGTGTTAAAGGTGGTGCTGGAGAGACGTCCAAAACAATCTCATGCAGTCAAACTACCTACTCATTGTCCTGAGTGTGGTGGAAAAGTTGTGCGCTCAGAAGCTGAGGCGGTGGCGCGATGTGTGGCTGGATTTGATTGTCCAGCACAGCGCAAGGCAAGTCTTAAACATTATGTATCACGGTTAGCAATGGATGTGGATGGTCTTGGTGATAAGTTGGTAGATCAGTTCATAGATAAAGATCTAGTGAGCTCATTAGATCAATTATATGACTTGGATGAGACTACTCTGGCAGGATTGGAGCGCATGGGGAGTAAATCTGCGCAAAACTTATTGGCCGCTATTGATAAAAGTAAGGAGACCACTCTGGCCCGTTTCATTTATGCACTTGGTATTAGAGAAGTAGGTGAAGCTACCGCAACAGCTTTAGCAGAAACCTTCGAATTAGATGAATTAATGAGAGCAGATATAGAAACACTCATGAATGTACCTGATGTTGGACCTGTGGTTGCTCAAAATATAATAGATTATTTTTCTCAGAGCCAGCATGTGCAAACACTGCAAAAGATTACTCAAGAGAAGGGAGTGTACTGGCCAAAGCAGGACAGAGTTAACTCTATCCAAGGTAGGCTGAGTGGGCAAACCTATGTTTTGACAGGCACGTTGACAAGCATGTCTAGGGATCAAGCGAGTCAAAAAATCAAAGCATTAGGGGCCAAGGTCAGTTCTAGTATTTCAAAAAATACCACGGCATTAGTAGCAGGTGATAAAGCTGGATCTAAATTGCAAAAAGCAGAGAAACTGGGCGTTTCTGTCATGACTGAGCAAATGCTCATAGATCTATTGAATGAGTAACATTATATGCAAGGATTAATACAATTTTATACTCATCTGACATTGTTGCGCAGTAAGCCACAAGATGGTCCTGTGTCTGATCAACTTCAACGAATATTGATGATCATATTCTTAATCAGTGCTACCACCAAATCTTTAATGTTCTATGACATGACGCGTAGCATGGTCTCCAGTGTCATCGATTTAATTTTTGTGATTATATTTGTTCGCGTATTGTTAGCATCCAAACCGCAACGCATGCATCAAACACTCAATGCAATGCTAGGTGCAGGCATAGTCATGACTGCAGTATTGACACTTGCTGCGCATAATTTAATTGTTGGTTCTGACACGAAAACAATCAGCTCTTTGGCTTCGATTATATTTTTTCTCATATTTATCTGGGTAGTCCTCGTCCATGCCCACATTATTCGTTATGCCATGGATGCGACACTATCGTTAGGAGTCATGGTGAGCTTGGGTTATTCATTTGTGAATACTATTGTTGTCATGACACTGCTAGGTCTGATGGGTATTTAGCTTATGCATATTCATATTCTAGGTATCTGTGGAACTTTTATGGGAGGGATTGCTCGCCTTGCGGTTGAGATGGGGCATCAAGTGAGTGGCTCAGATATGAATGTATATCCGCCTATGAGCACTCAATTAGAGCAACTAGGTATAGATATTATTGAGGGTTATGACACGGCTCAACTGGACTCTAATCCAGATTGCATAGTGGTCGGCAATGTGATGACACGTGGGCATGAAGTGATTGAGATGTTATTGGAAAGGAAAATTCCAATCATATCGGGGCCGCAATGGATAAAAGATAATGTTCTAAAAGATCGTTGGGTATTAGCAGTGGCGGGCACACATGGTAAGACCACTACAACTAGTATGCTCGCTCATATATTAGATTATGCTGGATTAAAACCAGGATTCTTAATTGGTGGGGTGCCATCAAATTTTGAGCAATCTGCACGTCTGGGTGAAGCAACATTCTTTGTGATAGAGGCAGATGAGTACGATAGTGCATTCTTTGATAAGCGATCTAAGTTTATTCACTATCAACCAAGAACATTAATACTCAATAACCTTGAATTTGATCATGCAGATATTTTTCGTGATCTCACAGATATCAAGCGTCAGTTTCACCATATGCTCAAGCTAGTTCCGAGTGCAGGTAAATGTATCGTCAATGGTGATGACAGTAATTTAACTGACTTACTAGCTATGGGTTGTTGGTGTGAACAAGAAAGTTTTGGTCAACAGCCAGAGGGCGATTGGCAGATACATCCTCAACAACAATCTGCAAGCTTTAATATCAAACATGGTAAGACTGATCATGGCATATGCGAAATGAATCAGCTAGGACGACATAATGCATCTAATGCCATGGCGGCAATGGCGGCGGCTAGACATGCTGGAGTATCACTCGAGGTATCGATTGAAGCTATGCGCACATTCACGGGCGTTAAAAGGCGTTTAGAAAATAAGGGCACCTATAAGGGTATTACTATATATGATGACTTTGCACATCATCCCACCGAGATTGAGTGTGCTTTAGAAGCTGTTTGTGATCATTCCCCAGATAAAAGAGTGGTGGTTATCTTTGAACCACGATCCAATACTATGCAAATGGGAGTGCACGCAGATAGTCTTAGCAAAGCTTTAGCTCGAGCTAGTAAGAGCTTTGTTTATGATAGTGGTGACTTAGATTGGTCACTGTCCAGCGCATTAGGAGATGTTGAATGTATAATACAAAAAAATATTGATGATCTAATTGTTCAAGTATTAGCGTATCTTAATACAGACGACGTGGTGCTTATATTAAGTAATGGTGGATTTGGCGGGTTGTGCTCTAAGCTGATTAATAAACTCCAGTAATGCTTGTTGATTGATGAAAGCACTTGGCTTGATCCGACTTGAATTTATTTGGAGCTTACATGCAACATCCATTATTTCCATTAAACCTTGTGATATTTCCAGAGGGACTATTGCCTCTAAGGATTTTTGAGTCACGCTATCTAGATATGGTGCGAGACTGCGCCAAAAGTCAGCGCGAGTTTATTGTTTGTAATCTCGATGAGAATCAAAACTTTGAACGAGCAGTGAGTCAATATTGGATAGGCACAGGCTGCGAGATAATTGATTTCGAAACGCTTCCCGATGGTCTTTTGGGTATCACTGTGCGCGGTACAAGGCGGGTAAAGATTTCACAAATAGTGAGAACGGATAATCAGTTACTGAATGCTCAAGTTGAAACAATCGCAGAAGAGCAAGATCAAGAGCTTCCTGATGAATTCCTTGAGTGGTCAAAAATGATCCCTCTAATTTTGCAAAAAATGGGTTCTCCATTTGATAATCAGGATCTCAAACCAGAGAGTGCCCATTGGGTGGCAGCTAGATTAACCGAGTTGCTGCCATTTGATTTGAAGCACAAACAACGTATTCTTGAGATTGATTACCCTCACATTCGTCTCGAGTATCTCAAAGATGTGCTCAAAGAAGCGGACTATTACACATCTAAAGGCAATCTGAGCTAAACCTCAGTTGCATAACATAGGAGAGCCCATGGCTATTATTGAACTAACATCAGAAAATTTTAACGACACTATTCAGGATAGTGGCATAGTCATTATTGATTTTTGGGCTGAATGGTGTGGGCCATGTAAGTCATTCGCTCCTACTTTTGAAGCAGCTTCAGAGACACATCCCGATATCGTATTCGCTAAAGTTGATACTGAGCACCAAACCGAATTAGCACAAAGCTGTCAAATACGTTCAATCCCTACATTGATGTTGTTTCGGGAACAAATATTATTGTTCAATCAAGCAGGCGCATTAGCTCCTGCTCAATTAGCTGATGTGATTGAGAAAGTGAAAGAGCTAGATATGGATCAAGTGCGAGCCTCAGTTAAAGAGCAGCAAGATGCTGAAGCCTAGAGGTTAAGCAAATCGATGTCTGCTAAATATATGATGACGGTAACCTGTTTATAGAATATGCAAGAGTACACCTTCAAAAAAATTGCTCAATCTGCCACGCAGTATAAAAAAACACTGTTAGTGGCTAATGTGATTGCAATTTTTGCTGTCATTGCCAGTGTTCCCATTCCACTGTTGATTCCATTATTGGTGGACGAAGTGCTATTGAACGAACCTGGCAAGGTAATATCAATTTTCGATGCATTGTTTCCCAATGCTGAGCATGGACCCATCTTCTATATCAGTGGGATTTTAATATTCACAGCTGTATTGAGAGTCATTAGTGTCATTCTCAATGTGTGGCAGACCAAGAAATTTGTCGGCGTTTCAAAAGATCTTGTTTATGGAATGCGTAAGCAAATGCTTGCACGTCTTGAGCGTATTACCATGTCAGAATATGAAACGGTTGGCAGTGGAGCAGTTTCATCATTGTTTGTTACCGACCTGAATACCATAGATCAATTTATTGGTGAGACGGTCAGCAAAGTGCTAGTGTCAGCTCTCACTATCGTCGGGGTGGGAATTATCCTCGTTTGGTTGCATTGGCAATTGGCCCTGTTTATTTTGCTGATGAACCCTATTGTGATTTATTTTACTATGGCGATGGGTAAGCGAGTTAAAGATCTCAAAAAAAATGAGAACAGTGCTTTTGAACACTTCCAAGGTGCATTGACTGAAACCTTAGAAGGCATACAACAGATAAGAGCCAGCAATCGCGAAAAATTCTATCTTTCCAAGGTTGATCAATTAGCGGCTAATGTGCGTGATCATTCCATGGCTTTTTCATGGAAGAGTGATGCTGCCAGTCGTGCGTCGTTTTTGATATTTCTAGTAGGCTTTGATGTGTTTCGTGCTGTTGGTATGGTGATGGTGCTATTCACAGGACTTACTATTGGTGAAATGATCGCTGTGTTTGGATATTTATGGTTCATGATGGGGCCAGTGCAAGAAGTGCTTAATGTCCAATACTCATACTTCTCTGCAAAAGCTGCACTGGCTAGAATTAATGACCTTATAAAGTTGCCTGATGAGCCTCGATACGAGAGTTTAGTAAATCCATTTGAACAGTCGAATGATATCGGTGTAAATATAAATGATATTACCTTCTCTTATGGTGATGGCCCTCTGGTACTGAATGGCGTCAATCTGACCATTAACGCGGGTGAGAAAGTTGCCTTGGTGGGTGCTAGCGGAGGTGGTAAGTCTACGCTAGTACAAGTTTTGTTGGGTTTATATCCGCCTGCCAGTGGTGATATTCAATTTAATCATCATTCAGTATCAGAAATTGGTATGGATGTAGTGCGGGAAAATGTAGCCTGTGTGTTACAGCATCCAGCGCTTTTCAATGATACTTTACGTAATAATTTAACCCTGGGACGAGAAGCGACAGATGAGCGCTTGTGGGAAGTTCTAGAGGTCGCGCAAATCAAAGACGTTGTCAGTCAGTTACCAGATGGTTTGGACTCTATTATTGGTAGGCATGGAGTGAGGTTCTCAGGTGGACAAAAGCAACGTATAGCCATAGCCAGAATGGCCTTGACTGATCCCAAAGTGGTTATCTTAGATGAGGCTACATCCGCTCTAGATAGTGACACAGAGGCGCGTTTGCATGCATCGTTGCAGACTTTTCTGAGAGGGCGTACCACCATAATTATTGCTCATCGCTTAAGTGCGGTTCAGCAAGCCGATCGAGTGTTCGTGTTTGACAATGGAAAAATTGTTGAACATGGACGTCATCAAGATTTGCTTGAAGCTAGTGGATTGTATGCACGTCTTTATGGGCAACGCCAAGCCGTTAATAGTTAGTAAAGAACTAGCTTACCACTCGCCGGTCATCTATCACTCATCAGCACATTGGTGTCTAGTTTTCATCTGGTCATTATCAAGTCATTTCCTAAACAACGTCAAACAAGCAGGCAACTGGTGTCTATCATCAGTGTGTGCTCGCAAATCATAAATGGGTATTGTTGATGGGCTTTAATACGACCAATTGGTCACAGAAAGGTGTTGAGTGAATAATCTGTTGGTTTATGTCAATGTCGAAGCAATATAAATCAACAACTTGATGTGCTGTTTTTTCTCTGCGACACAAGCACGTTGACATAACAGATTTTATTACAAAAAAATGGTTTTTTTCATTAATGTAACATCATCGTCATATTCTCTCTATACTCTCCAGCTGTCAGACAACTGACCTATGAGAAATTAATCCGCTGGAGATTTATCAATGAATTATTTATGTAG
>CBFHSW010000116.1:0-5700 GCA_965658595.1 Gammaproteobacteria bacterium
GCAATCCAAAAACATCAAAATCGATTACTGTCTGGTCGGCGAACCGTCCAGCACTAAGCAAATGGGTGATGTGATCAAAAATGGTCGTCGCGGTTCTATTGGCGCACGCCTAGTTGTTAATGGCAAACAAGGTCATGTGGCCTATCCTCATTTGGCCATTAACCCTATTCATCATCTTGCTGACATCTTGGCACAATTATCCGCACTTGAATGGGATCAAGGCAATGAGCATTTCCCTGCGACCACATTTCAAGTCTCGAATATTAAAGCCGGCACCGGCGCGGACAATGTTATTCCAGCCACCGCTGAAGCGTGGTTCAACTTGCGTTTTTCAACCGAAATTACCGCAGAAGAAATTCAGGCACGTGTTGCAGAAGTTTTGCAAAACTATGACGTTGAGATTAAATGGCGAGTATCGGGCCAGCCTTTTATTACCCCAGAGGGTAATTTAGTCGACGCCTGCAAAGCTGCAATTAAAGAAGTGGTGGGTATCGAGACTCAACTATCGACTGGTGGTGGCACATCTGATGGTCGATTTATTGCACCCACGGGGGCTGAAGTGGTGGAGCTGGGTGTAACCAATGCCAGCATACATCAGATAGATGAGCACACAGACACGCAACAATTAGGACAACTCAAAGACACATACAAAGCGGTCCTTAAGTCTTTATTGCTAGATTAATCTTTTTAGCGTCATTCTTACTAAAACAGTATTTCTACTTCAGCCATATCGAACCAACCATCCAGATTGAAAGTAAATCTGGATGGTTGGTTATCTTTAACGCTTAATTAGATTCCCATACCTTGAGAAAATCTTGCAAATGCGCCTGATCAGACTCGCGTAATAATTTCTTCACGCGCAACACTTTCTGCGTTAATAAGTCAGGCGAAGATCGACCGCGAATAAGTTCAAAGTGCAAATAAACCAAATAAGTATTGAGCACATCAGTCTCACAATATTCGCGAATCTCATCTAGCGCTCCCTGCTGATACTTATCCCATACGTCAGCACCACTCATACCATATTTACCGGGGTAACCTAGCATAGTGGCGATTTCATCTAATTTAGCCCCTGCGCGTGGCTGATAATTACCCAATACATCCATCAAGTCAGTATGGCGTGAATGGAATCGACTGATGTAATTATTAAAACGAAATGACTGATTATCATCTCCAGTTTCCCAATAAGTCGGAGCCTGCACACCATGCAGTAATGAACGGTAATTCAGCACAGGCAGATCAAAACCACCTCCATTCCAACTCACGATGGTAGGAATATGCTGCTCTAAACCCTCATAAAAGCGCTGAATGATTTCTTTTTCATCAGCATCAATATCACCCAATGACCAGACTTTGAGTTGATCACCTTTTTCAAATACCACAGAGATAGCGACGATGCGCTGCAAATGCAGAGGCATGAATTCACTGCCTGATTTTTGATACTGCAGATGCTGCATGGCTTTAACCACATCCTTATCTGATAAGTCATCAGTCAGGTTGTGAATTTTTCTTCCTGATTCAACATCAGGCACAGATTCGATATCAAATACGAGTATACTCATGTCACTTTACGTTCTTTAATGTGTGATCACATGCTAACAGTTAAGCACGCACAACTAAACTTTAATCCTTCTGGCATACCCTATGCAAGTGATTATCAAGACACCTATTTCTCTCAAGCAGGTGCGCTAGACGAGTGTCAACATGTATTTATTAATGGCAATCAACTCACGCAGCGTTGGCAACAAAAACACTTCACCATAGCCGAATTAGGTTTTGGCTGTGGCATCAATTTTCTAACTACTGCCAGTGCATGGTTAAAACAAGCACGGTCAAATTCTCGTTTACACTTCATCAGTTTTGAAAAGCACCCCATCAAACCACAAGACTTAGAAAAAGTTCACGCGCTACTGGAATGTGATACCAAACTAAGTGAGCAGTTAATCACGCACTACCCACCTCCTGTGTGTGGCAAACATCGACTGCATTTTGCCAATAATAGAATTACTCTAACATTGATTTTTGGAGATGCATTAGAACAAATTGAACGCTGTGATTTTGAAGCGGATGCGTGGTTTCTAGATGGTTTTTCTCCCAGCAAGAACCCAGCACTTTGGTGTGAAGATATTGCCCAGTTAATTTTCAAACTTACAAAACATGAGGGGACTTTCAGCACCTATAGTGTTGCAGGTGTAGTAAAGAGGAACTTGACACAAGCCGGATTTGAATGTGAAAAAATTGCGGGCTTCGCACAGAAAAATCATATGCTCGTGGGCAAGTGCCACAAGCCAGAATCACATAAAGCCTTTCACTATCGAGATAAAAGCTGGTTACATACTCGACCTAATCTTATTAAAAAAGACCCACAGCGAGCGATTATTATTGGTGCTGGGATGGCAGGTTTTAGTATTGCTCATTCATTGGCAGAACGTGGCTGGCAATGCACTATCTTAGATAGACATCACAGCATAGCCATGGAAGGCTCCGGCAATCAAAATGCTATCCTCATGCCAAGATTAAGTGTCGATCATGACATTCAGTCCCAACTCACCTTACAAGGATTTTTATACTCTTTACAACGCTTCAAACAGCTTGATCAAGTCAGTAAGCAAACACTCTGGCACTCATGTGGTGCTATCCAAATCCCTCGCGATGAAATGCAAGCCTCACGCATGCAACAAATCGTTGATAACGAAACCATACCAGAAGAGCTCCTACGCGTTGTCACACAACAACAAGCTGCACAACTCACTGCTTGCCCTGTTAATCGTGGTGGCTGGTATATTCCACAGGCCGGTTGGATTGTCCCAGAACAGCTGTGCCAAGCATTATGGGATCAATACTCCGATCGTATCCAGTTCAAGGGTGGACAGGAGGTGTCACAGATACGACAAGAAACCTCCTGTTGGCAAGCACTCGTGAATGATCAAGTGGTTGCAGAGGCCGAACATGTGGTGATCGCTAATGCACATAGTAGCCATCAGTTTGAGCAAACCACTTGGTGTAAGATGCACCCCAAGCGCGGGCAAGTAACCCATATTCCTCAGCAATTCAGCACTCTTCATCCAGAAAAAATTATTTGTTCTGACGTATACCTCACACCCGCAGTGAATCAAGAGTACGTATTAGGTGCTTCATTTATTACTGCTGATAGGGATACTAGTATTCGTCAAAGTGAACACGAAGATAACATTACCAAACTGAATAAAATACTCCATCCATCAGATGACTCGATATGCATCAGTGAACAACTTAATACAGTGGGTGGGCGTGTAGGTATAAGAGCGGTGAGCTCAGATCGTTTACCTGTCATAGGACAAGTGGTACAGCATAAAAAATTCTTAGACAATTATTCTGCCATCGCTACAGGCAATACTCGGCTTCAATATCTTCAGCCTGATTATTACTCGGGTTTATATATTGCCACGGGTTTTGGTTCGCGGGGATTAGCATGGATACCCTTATGCGCAGAAGCGCTTGCATGCACTATGAACAATGAACCCAGTCCTTTAACCAAAGGTATCGCCCGCGCATGTCATCCTAATCGAATACTTGTTAAACGGCTTATGGATAACGCCAAACCCCCACGTCGTATTAACAACGATTAATAACCCTCTAAGGCGAGAGCCATAACCTCAGGTCTCGTTAAGACATCTATAAAATCAGCTTATAATTATAAATTTAATCTAACATGTCAGTATTTGATGAAGACAGCTTTGATGCGAATAGAATAGATGAACGATTTAACACTACTGCAAACACATGAGTAAAATCAGTGTTTAATACTAGATAATAAATCAGGATGGACCACCAGCTGACGCACACCATGCGCATGATCTTCATCGAAGACATTACTCTTACACCATTGACCCAAGCTATTAATATCTAATTTGGCACATTGAGGTCTCACTGACCACGTAACTTGTAATGGTGAACATACCTGTTGAGTATAACTAGGTCCAGTGGTCGAGCCTGCAAGCACCACAGGTGCACCTGTATTGGAAGGAATTACTTTTGCTTGATGAAGGCTAGCATCTTTATTATGAGAATAATCAAAGTCATTAAAATTAGCGGCATTGTTGTCATTCACTAAATAAATACTTGAGTTTCTACTCGCAAATCCGGATTTGCACATTGCTCAGATAAGCATGAACCCAAACCAGCACCTGGTTTTATAGCACATGAGGTATGCACCCAATGCACTTCAATAGTGTCACCCGCTTGAAGTCCATTACAAATATCTTGCTTAGGTTGCTTTAAATCAGCCTTAGATAAATGCTCACCCATTTTACATCGGTAGCCACCATATTTACCCTCACCTGCGAATAAAGAAAATGCTTCAGCTTTATGTTCAGCATTTTTATGAAAATGTATATTACATAAATTCATCTCTTTAGAGCTTGGTGCCAATGAGAACACGCGCTGATTTGCCCCTGAGAGTTGATCAATATCTCTAGGTGTCTGAGGCCCATAATCTTCACACACCTCGTCATTAGTCATATCTTTCATCGGATTGTTTGATTTTGTAGATTCAGCGATAGAAGTTTGGCTAATTAAAATAGTACTAACAAATAATCCAAGCATCCATAACGTCCACTTAGATTGAGAATATCTTATATTACTGCTGATCAACTCTAGTTGCGCATGAGATGCTTTTATTGGTTGATTAATAGTTTGATCGATGGAATGAGAAGGGAACATACATAACTCGAAAAATTTTTTGCTTGTAAGATTTATAAATCATGAACTTTCTAAATAGGCCTAAATGCAATATCTAATGAGAAAAATATTTAACCGTGTTGAAATATAAATCTCTAAAAAACAACACTTTTCTCTAATGCATTGGCAATAAAATTACTCATAACCTCATAATGAAATAGACTATATAACTTGCAACTTCACAGACTGTCTCAATTTTGAGAGACAGATATACCGATTCAGCCGCGTTACTTATCCAAATTTAATAAAACCACCATTTCATCTACATTATTATTTTTTGTGATGCTAGAAATGATAGTGCCACTCGATGCCTCTACGACAGCGATATAACCTGTTTTCCCATCATTCTGTATAAACAGATCTTGAATACCTAATGATCGAGCAAGTAATGCTGCTTGATGAGATGTTTTTTCATTGGTGAGATCTAATTTTACAAATAACACATCAGTCAAATCTAAATTTGCTCTGGTGCGTGCTGTCTGAATTTTTGGTGCCAGCGCTTTACAACTGGCACACCAATCCGCATGAAAGCTAACCGCTAAAAAGCGTGGGTTGGACATATCTGCATAACTGAAAGATAGAATAGTTAAGCAGCAAGTCACTAAGAAGGCTTTAAAGATACTGGGCATGCAATATTCCTGTGTAAGTTTTTAGTTAACACAAGATAAGAATTATAAAAATAGAATTAGTTCAATATTTCAGACTTATTCCGATATATCAGGAGGGGTGAACTTTATTGAAAATCAATAATAGCGCTTAACTACATCTTTCCTTAAGGAGTTTTGAGATGCTCTAAGCGCTGACGCAATAAAGCTTGGCGTTCTACTAGTGCCTGCTTCTCACCAGGTGAAATTTCCACCCGATCTAATTGATGATTTTTAATTAAATCCTCAGTCTCTGCAATAATGATGTCCGCTTTTTTCTTGATACTATCTAATGATTGATCTTTTTGGTTAAGTAATACTTGATGCGCATGTGATT
>CBFHSW010000117.1:0-15992 GCA_965658595.1 Gammaproteobacteria bacterium
ATAGACCCATAATACGTGTCATGGCTGGCGCTGGTATGAGGCATGAAATACTGATCAATACTGTTTTTAATCGATTCACTCACATCACCAACATGCCAACTCTGCCCTTGTTGTAGTTGTATAAAAGGCGATAGGATTAAATCATTCACCAACATACCGTAGTCTTGCCCAATGTGTTGCATGGTGACTTTCTTATCTTTCCCATGAAAATCAATAATGATTTTCTCCATCAGCGCGCTCAGTTGATATTCCTGCCAAGCGAGATCAGCGATTGGGACAAATTGAGTTTGCATGGCTGAGACAATGTCTTGTCCTGCCCCGTTGGCTCCTATGTGTGCGAGCAATAAATTAGCACGCTCCTTGAAAAACCACTCAGCACTGCTAGGCATAGGCTTGGGCCACTTGCGTCCCACCCGTAAGGACATCACCCCATCATTTTCAGCGGTAATATTACTGAATCCCGTCCAACGCTCACGACTCAAGAATATATTTTCTAAGAAACTACGTGACCAATAATACTTCTCAGCGGCCTGTCCTTCGGGGTAAACAGGTATGATAATTGCGCCCCCAGGTTTCACATGCTTCATCAGTTCTAATAGAAATGAAGCGCCCCAATGATTAGCAAACAAAGACACGCTGATGCCTATATAAATTTTATCGAGAGCTTGTGGTAATGCAGGATAGAAGAAGTTGCCCACTTGTTTGTCAGAAAAGTCCATCTGCAAATGATGACTATCTGGCGTCATACTGTAGATATTTTCATCCGGTCGAACTTGATTGTTCTTATCACGCTCGCCTGAGAAATAGTATTCTAAATCTTCTTGTATGTATTTTTCACCAAGGTGTAGTACGACTTGACTCATTCAGCTTCTTCCTAAAGGTTACAATCACGAGGCGCCATACATTATCAAAAAGTGACAACAAACTGAACTACCCGTCCTATTCGCCTGTATATTTAGACTGCTTATCAACGCACCATTCGATCGATGAGTCATTGTTATAGATGCAACTTATGAATAACGAATCTTGACGATGCTATAAACACTTACACCCGTTGGCAGCTGTACCGTAATTTCGTCATATAAATGACGTTTTAGCATGGCTTGAGCCAGTGGTGCATCCATGCTTATGTAGTCTGGAGCGTGATCAAATTCATCTGGTCCAACGATGCGGTATTCGTGCATTTGCCCCAACTCATCCTCCAAACTGACCCAAGCCCCAAAATAAACACATTCCTGATCTACAGGCACCTGTTCTACAGTGGTGATATCTCCCAATCTTTTCTGTAAAAAACGCACTCGACTGTCAATCTCTCGTAATTGTTTCTTGCCATAGATATATTCAGCATTCTCAGATCGATCGCCTTGAGCAGCTGCCTCTCTGACTGTACGCGTTATCTTTGGACGTTTCTCACTCCATAGATATTCCAGCTCCTGTTGTAATTTAAGCTTGCCTTCAACAGTAATATATTTTGATCTTGCTGCAGCTGGTGGACGGTATCGACCCATGTTTTTGAATTATTTTTAGTTGTATGACGACATCGTCGAATCTTAAATCTCGATTTTTGTCCATCCCTCTAGGCTCTCTGGAGCCGGCGGGCAATCTAACTGATCCCAGACCACATAGCCGGAATGTTGTTGATATACACTTTTGGCCGCGGCCTCGGGTGACTCAAAGGTGATAGTAGGCATTCCATCCACCCATAAATCCCATAAACCTAAAGGCTCTTGACGCAACTCAAAGCGAGCATATTCTGTATCTAGTAAATATTCCATAATGCAAATACTCGTAGGTTCGAAAAAGCAAATAAACTACAATAGTTCAATACAAGAATCAAAAGGATACGACATGCCAGACGCCATTTTTGTATTTCACGGACTGTTCCCCGATGTCATGCAAGCTGACCGTAAACAAATTGCTCAGGTGTTATTCGATATAGATTTACAAGATCATCTCTATTCCCACTATCTCGCTGATATTGAGCAGATTGCAGCGGATGAATTCGAAGTGCGTTGTCAGTTACCGATTAATTGCCCCGGCTTCGCTCAGGCTGCACTAGATTTTTATCAATATGCCATTGGCCCTCAAAAAAACACGATTAGTCACAGCGGCCCCAAAGGTCCTAGCATCGCAACTCATAATGTTATTCGCGCACAATGGACAGCTCACCTAGAGGCTCAAGCACTAGACTGAGTGCAAACGCCCTCGCACTTGGTATAACTCATGGCCACTATGAAGATATTTGCGCTCATGAGGTGTGATTGGTTGCTCTACATGAACACGATCCACTGACCATTCCTGATCAGTAAGAAAACATATGGCCTGCGCAAACTCTTGCGCATAAATGTGCCAATTAGTTCTCAATATAATCTCACCGCCCAGCTGACACAGATTGGGAAACACGGGATGAGCATGCCAGCGTCGTTGCACATGCCCTGACTTTGGCCAAGGGTTGGGATATAACAAATAATGTGAATGTAGTACCCAACGCTGTTGTGCCATTAAACGCCACAAGTGGATACAGTCGTTACGTACAAAATACACATTATCAGGCAACAGCTCACTCTGACCTCGTCCTAGCCGATAAGCAGATTTATCAACCCCTAGCACACAACATTGTGGATATTTCCGTGCTAAATAAAGACTGCTCTCACCAGTGCCACAACCACTGTCGAGAATGATTGGCTTTGCCTGTTGTTGAACCCACTGTTGCACACACTCAAAGCTCTGTTGAGCATACTCCGGTATGTTTTCTTGATATTCTGTATCACGATGTCGATACACAACCTCCTGCAAGCGAGGATGAGGTTGGATTTGGCGACTAACAATTTTGGGTGATGGATCAAAACTCATAAATTTATTCTAAACGAAAAAGCACTTTTAACCATGAAAATACCAGCACCTGTAGCAAAAAAAATACCTCTAGAGATTACTCAACATAATCAGACTCGTAGCGATGAGTATGCTTGGCTTCGTGATCCACAATGGCAAACTGTGATGCAATCTCCCGAGACATTGGACACACATATTAGGCAACATTTAGACGCTGAAAATGCTTACACAGATACTCGTATGCAAGACACACAGGAACTCCAAGAACAGCTATTCGACGAAATGAAGTCCCGCATTAAAGAAGATGATTCCTCTATTCCCTGTCGTGACGGTGATTATTACTATTACGATCGTTACGATAAAGGCGCTCAACATCCATGTTATTACCGTCATGATCAGGATCAACAAGAACAACTTTTACTCAATATTGATGAGCTTGCCAGTCACTATGATTATTTTGATATCGGCGACTGTGAACATAGTCCAAATCACCGCTTCCTCGCCTATAGTGAAGATACTAAAGGGTCTGAATTTTACACTTTGCATGTGATTGATATAGAGACGCAGCAAGCAATTACTCAACCCATAGAGCATATCCAAGGGAATTTTGTATGGGCCATGGATAGTAAAACACTATTTTATACCACCCTAGATGAAAATCATCGTCCTGATAAAGTTTATCGCCATACTTTAGGTACCGCGACAGATGATGACGAGCTTATATATCAAGAGGCTGATGCTAGCTTTTTTGTTGGCTTGGAACGAACAGAATCTAACCGCTTTATCCTCATTAATGTTCATAATCACACTACATCAGAGATTCATATTATTAATGCTTATCAACCACAACAATCTCCTATCTGCTTTCAACCTCGTATTACAGATGTTGAATACAGCATTTCTGATCGTGAACAAACTTGGTATATCAATACCAACAAAGATGGTGCTAAGAATTTCAAAATAATGAGTGCTGATCTGCAGGCAACTAGTTCAGATGATTGGCAAGATTACTATCGTCCTGAAGCGCAGTCTTTATTGAGAGGCATTCAATTATTTAAAAACTACATGGTACGCTTAGAGCGTGTAATGGGTTTACCCAAACTCACAGTGATAAGTTTTAACGCATCTAAAAAAGAAGAAATTATTAGTTTTGATGAACCTGCCTATGAATTAGATATAGAGGAGGGCTATGAATTTGACACTGAAAATCTACGCTTTTCATACACCTCTATGACCACACCTACTCAGGTGTATGACCTCAATATGCGTACACAACAGCGTCAATTACTCAAACAACAACAGCTACCTTGCGGTCATCAACCTGATGATTACATTACACAGAGAATCTTTGCTCAAGCACAGGATGGCTCGCGCATCCCTATCTCATTACTCTATAAAAAAGACTTAAAATTAGATGGAGAAGCACCCTGCCTTTTATATGGCTATGGTTCCTATGGTGCCACCATGCCTGCCAGCTTCTCAACTACACGTCTGTCATTAGTGAATCGCGGATTTGTATATGCAATTGCTCACGTTCGAGGTGGCATGGAACTGGGTTATGATTGGTACACACAGGGCAAACTCGAGAACAAGAAGAATACTTTTGAGGATTTTATCCTAGCCGCGCAAACGCTGATAGATGAAAAAATTGCCGCACCCAAAAATATTGCTATTCATGGCGGCTCAGCCGGTGGTATGTTAATCGGCGCTGTGATTAATATGCGTCCAGATTTATTCAATTGCGCAGTAGCTGATGTGCCTTTTGTCGATGTACTCAATACCATGTCTGATGACAGCTTACCTCTGACACCACCTGAATGGCCTGAGTGGGGGAATCCGATCGAGGATCAACGCGCCTACCATACTATAAAAAGCTACTCGCCCTATGACAATGTTGTCTCACAAGCCTATCCTCACCTGTTAGTCACCGCCGGGCTCACAGACCCACGCGTGACCTATTGGGAGCCCGCTAAATGGGTGGCAAGATTACGCCAACACAAACTCGGGAATAGTGAATTATGTCTGAAAACCTATATGGATGCGGGTCATGCTGGGGCTTCTGGGCGCTATGACAGCCTAAAAGAAATCGCATTTATCTATGCATTCATACTCCAAACCAGCCGTGAAAATTATGCATATGAGTACGAAGATTAACCACAAATACAGAGTATCCACACAAACGACTGTTTTATATAGATTTTTTGTACGCATTTTTGAAATATACAAATAAAAAAAAAGTCACACAAAGTTCGATATTAGACTGGACATGAGCGCCTAGATGTCTAAAATGACCAATCTTTTTAGCAACACCACTATTTATGCAGCATTGCTAAGCAGTCTGAGTAAGGGAAGGGTATCTCAATGACGAATGAAAATCTTATCAAACGCGACGAAGACACGGGCTACATTATTGCCTGGAAACACAAATACGATTTTGAAACTGGAAAGTTTGAAGAGACTATGACTTACGGAGAAGCATGTAAGCGTTGTGAAGAAATGATCGCAAAAGAATCAGACAAGGCTTTCTGGCCTGAAAAAGTTAAGCCAGCTCCAGAGTGGCAGATCTACTACAGCTAGATCCACTTCAAGAATTACGCTATCTCCCTAGAACACGTTAACTCAAGAGTTAACCCGCTATGAAAATTAGCTAAATGCTTTAGGGGGATAATCTTTCTATCTGCCAATTACCATTGGCGTCCAATACATAGCGAATACGATCGTGAAGACGGCTTGGTCTTCCTTGCCAAAACTCAATCAATCTCGGTTTCACTCTGTAGCCTCCCCAATACTCTGGTCTAGGTATGTCATCCTGATCTTGATATTGCAAAGTGACTGATTCAACTTGTTGTTCTAATATCTCACTGCTCGCAATCACCTGGCTTTGTTGTGATGCGATGGCACCTATGCGGCTGCCGCGAGGGCGTGAATTGAAGTATTTGTCACTCTCTTGCTCGCTTACCTTGACCACTTCACCCTGCACGCGAACTTGGCGTTCTAGACTCGACCACCAAAAGCACAGGGCTGCGTTTGCATTAGCTGCTAAGTCTTGTGATTTCTGACTATCGTAGTTTGTGAAAAAAGAAAACCCTGAACTATCAACAGCTTTGAGTAACACCATACGTGAACTTATATCTCCCGCGTCAGTAGCAGTCGCAATATTCATGGCCGTCGGCTCTATTTGATCCGTAGTTCTAACCTCGGACAGCCATTGTTCAAATTGCCTCATAGGATCTGCATTCACAGAATCCTCACTTAAACTCGCTAGACTGTAATCTTTGCGCTCATCGGAAATATCTTTTTGCTTCATAATGTTTATGGTCGTTGGCTGATTTAAATTATGTGATTAATCAACAGAACTATCAGATGCTGGACATTTCGCTGCATTACGACGATAGCGCCATTCAGCAAAATATTTATAACCAAAATCCAACAGCGGAATGAGATGTAATATCTCAACCACTCGACCTACAATACGATAAGGTTTGAGTGAATTCCAGATCAATGAGAATACGGCAGCACCACTGATGACTTCACCATCACTGTTAATAGCATGTATTCTTTTAAGTACCTGTTGTTTATTGAGACCGAGCGCATTTATCTTATCCTCTGAGGTGCTAATCGCGACCCATTCTATAGGGTGTAAATGACTGAGTTTCTTATAGTGGCTAATCTCTGCGTTACACATCGGACACAGATCGTCATAGAATACTTGGTGGGCTGAGTTGGACATGTTTATTTCTCTTTATTACGAGGCGCAAATATCTCACAAGTTAAAATGCTTAGCCCTATACCATTTTTATTTCGTCCTATACAAGACGCATACAAAATGCAAACAAGCGCTGAATATTCGCTAGTATGCACACATTAAACCTAATATTCTAATAAACAAAAGCATTCGCGGGAGGGGACAGTGCTGGTACAAACACCAATTTACAAGTATCTGGCGCTCGCAGGTACCCTGCCCTTTATTTTCTGCACATTTGCCATTAACAGCCCTTCTTCGAGCATGGAGATACTGGAATGGTCAGTCATGGCATTACACTCCTATGGACTGATTATCGTAACGTTTATGTGCGGCACACACTGGGGACTTTACTTAGTCACTCACCAACAGTGTCAATGGAATTTACTCGTCATCAGCAATCTAATCACACTGGCTTGCTGGTTTTGCTTTCTAACTGAACTCGGTACTCTCATAATAGTTTCCCAGATATGTGCATTTTTAGTCTTAATATTCATTGATGCACAGCTCCATCAACACAAAATACTTAACAACGATTATTTCAAAACCCGTGGAAGTGTCACGACGATTGTAATACTCACTTTAAGTATTAATATCATCATTTGAGGAGATACTATGACTGATACACGGGTAGAACATTTCCTAACACAGCTCAATGCCCTCACCTCGGATAACATTAAAAACATACTGCCTCAGGTGTATTGCCCAGAGATAGAATTTATTGATCCTGTCAAAAGCATCCATACACTTAGCGAGGTCAGCGCATACTTTAGTGAAATGTACCAAGGTGTTGAACATTGTCACTTCACACCACGGCTATGCATCAATGAGCAAGATCGATATGCTTTGGAGTGGGAAATGAATTTCAGACACAAGACCCTAGCCAAAGGTAGAGACATCATAGTGGATGGTATCTCTCACTTACGTTTTCAGAATCAGCATGTTTGCTATCATCGCGACTATTACGATCTAGGTGCACTCATCTATGAACAAGTGCCTGTGCTAGGTGTGATCATCAAGAAAATTCGCCATGCCCTCTAACAGCGAATTCTTCAAGGGAAAAACTCTCTGGATCACTGGGGCATCTTCAGGCATCGGGCGCGCCTTAGCGGTCGCATTATCACAATTTAATTGCACTCTATACTTAAGTGCACGCAGTCATGACAATTTACAACAGACCCAAGCCGCCTGCCACACTCAGGCAAGCGTTCACATCATCGCGGGTGATCTCAGTGTCCTAAAAGATAACCAAACCATTTGTGAAAGCATCGGTAAGCAACAAGGTCACCTAGATATTGCTATTTTGAATGCTGGCACTTGTGAGTATGTTGAGATCGATGAATTTGATAGTGCTATATTTAAGCGCCTTATGGATATCAACTTCATGGGCATGGTGTATGGAATTGAAGCATCACTACCATTACTCAAAAAATCTCAGTCTGCACAACTGATCGGCATGAGTAGCACCGCCGCCTATTTAGGGTTTCCTCGCAGTGAAGCTTATGGCGCCAGTAAAGCGGCTATTTATAATATGTTCAAAGCACTCGCCGTCAGTTTGAAGCCGCATAATATCGCCAGTAGTGTGATTTGCCCGGGTTTTATCGCCACGGAATTAACAGCGAAAAACACTTTTAGAATGCCAGCATTAGTTACCGTCGAGCGTGCTGCCGAGAATATTCTCCAAGGCATACGCGAACAACAACATGAAATACATTTTCCAAAACGATTTAGTTGGTGCTTAAAGTTTATTTCTTATTTACCCCTTAGCATTCAATATCGACTATTAGCCAAAACACTTGAGACATAAATGAAAATAGCCATTATAGGGACAGGCATTTCTGGACTGAGCGTCGCCCATCAATTATATCCACATCATGAATTAACACTGTTCGAGGCTAACCACTATGCTGGGGGTCACTCAAATACTGTAGACGTAAATGAAAATGGTAAGCTTATACCTATCGATACTGGCTTTATTGTATTGAATGATTGGACCTACCCTAATTTTATTAAAATCTTACAATCACTCAATGTTGACACTTATGATTCAGAGATGAGTTTTTCTGCACGTTGTGAAGAACGTCAATTTGAGTGGTGTGGCAACGGTATTGGTGGCTTAGTCTTTAATCGTGACAATTGGAAGAAGTTGTCTGCTTACAAAATGCTAGTGGATATTGTGAATTTTAATCGACTCGCTAATCGCGCGGTTCAGCCCAACTCGAGCCTCAGCTCTCAACAAACTCTGGGGGACTTCCTTAGCACCAATAAGTTTTCACAAGCTTTCATTGATTATTATATTTTACCTATGGGTGCGGCCATTTGGTCTTCTTCTTTGGTTGATATCAATCAATACCCAGCCTTAAGTTTTTTGAATTTTTTTAAAAACCATGGCTTATTGTCAGTCAACAATCAGCCTCAATGGAGAACGATTGCAGGCGGATCTAGAGAATATGTAAAAAAACTCACGCAGCCCTTTCAAGATCGAATACATTTAAATTGTGCCGTCGAGAGGGTAATACGCCATTCTGATACTGTCACCTTACATACCTCACAAGGAGATAGCTTCGATTTTGATCATGTGTTCATCGCCTGTCACAGTGACCAGACGTTGGCCATGCTTGATCAAGCCAGTCCATTAGAACAATCCACTCTGGGAGCTATTCAATATCAACATAACGTGGCTACCTTACATACTGACTCCAGTATTATGCCTAAACGAAGAAAAAGCTGGTGTGCGTGGAATTATTTATTAAGCCAAGGTGATGATCAACAGGCAAAGGTCACTTATTACATGAATCTTTTACAACGTCTTGATACTCATGAAGATTATTTTGTGTCTTTGAATATGGAAGAAAAGATTTCACCTAAAAAGATAGTTCGTTCTATTCCATATATGCACCCATTATTTAACCACGAAGCGATTCAAGCTCAAGCAAACTTCGCGGCCATTAATGGTGTCAATAATACTTGGTATTGTGGTGCCTACTGGAGAAATGGCTTCCATGAAGATGGTGTCTGGAGTGGTCTTGAAGCCGTGAAATTATTCAAACAAGCAAATGGATAGCGCTATCTATCAAGGTCGAGTTGTTCATCAACGCAACTCACCCAAACATCATCAATTTGATTATGAGTTATTCATGATGTATGTGGATCTGGACGAGCTACCACATTTGTTCACTAAGCACACACTATGGAATGTTGATAAACCAGCCTTAGCCAACTTCAAGCGTGCGGATCATTACGGTGATCCAAAGGTAGATCTAGCCACTTCCATTCGGCAACTTATCAAAGAGAGTACCTCTAGCAACGTTGAGGGCCCCATTAGACTACTCACTCACTTTAGATATTTTGGTTATACGTTCAATCCTCTGAGTCTTTACTATTGTTATGACAAAAGTGGCACCGAGGTAACGCACGTGGTGGCTGAGGTCAGCAATACCCCATGGAATGAGCGTCACTGTTATGTGTTGGAGGGTGAGTCTAAACAGGGGACGTTTGTGACCAAAGATCATGACAAGTGTTTTCATGTATCTCCTTTCATGGATCTCAATATGTCCTACCATTGGGAGATCAGCATACCCACAGAAAACTTAAGTGTACGCATAGAAAACTATAGAGATAATGAGGTATTATTTCACGCCGCGTTGGATTTGAAGCGACACGAAATCACTCAAAAAACACTCATGCAAACTCTGCTTAATTTCCCCTTAATGAGCTATAAGGTCACGGCCGCTATCTACATACAAGCGTTACGACTATGGCTTAAGGGAATTAAGTATGTCCCATACTCAAAGAAACGTTAGCATCCTATGTCTATCATTCCACAAGCTAAACAAAAAAAATCCTCCAAAGTGTCATTGTTAAGTCGCTTAGCTAAATCTATTCTATTGAAGAAATTAGCGTCGATTGAAATAGGCTCACTGACTATACATGTTGAAGGTGAAATCCATAATTTTGGCCGTAGTGATGTTGAAAATGAACCTGATGCAGTCATCTATATCAAAGATATGCGCGTGTTTAGTCGCTTATTGTTACAGGGTGATCCAGAAGCGGGAACAGCTTATATCGATGGATGGTGGCAGACTGATAATCTACTCGATGTATTAACCCTGTTCACACTCAACCAAGACACTTTATTCAAGTTTAAAGATGGATTTAGCATGCTAGCTAAATACCTGAACTACTTATTTAGCTTGATACAAAAAAACACCCACAGTGGTTCGAAAAAAAATATCCTCGCACACTATGATATTGGTAATGATTTGTATGAATTATTTCTAGATAGCAAAATGATGTATTCCTCTGCTTATTATCGACATGCAGAGGATGATCTAGAAACAGCCGCTGAATACAAGTTGAAACACATCTGTGAAAAACTTCAACTCAACAACAATGATCATGTCATAGAAATTGGCACTGGCTGGGGTGGGTTTGCTATTTACGCAGTCCAAAACTATGGTTGTCGTGTTACCACAACCACCATTTCAGATGCTCAGTATGAATATGCAAAACAACGCATCAAAGAGTGTCAGCTAGAAGATCGCATTACTCTGGTACAGAAAGATTATCGAACACTGGAAGGTGAGTACGATAAATTAGTCTCCATAGAAATGATTGAAGCCGTTGGTCATCAATATCTCGATGAGTATTTTAAAACCTGTGACAAACTACTCAAGCCTGATGGCATTATGTTGGTGCAAGCTATCACGATTTCTGACTATTTATATGCAGACTATATATATACCGTGGACTTCATCCGTAAGTATATTTTCCCAGGTGGTTGTCTCACCAGCATGTCTGCAATGCTCTCTTCTTGCGCTCGTTATACGACTCTCACACCCTATCATTCTGAGAGTTTTGCCTGCAGTTATGCACGCACCTTGGACGACTGGCACCAACGCTTCATACAACATCAACAAGAGATTTATCGCTTAGGCTATAACGACGAATTCATCCGCTTATGGGAATACTATTTGAAATACTGCCAAGCCGGATTTGAGACTCGCGTCATAGATATACAACAACTAGTGTTAAAGAAACCACAGAACCGTATCACCCATCAGCGCTAGATTTTACAGGCTTGGGCAACACCGCTCAGAGTCTGCTACAGAAATTATTGAGTGACGTGATAGACGATACCCGTTCCAGCTAAACCACAATAACCGTTGGGGTTCTTGGCTAAATATTGCTGATGATAGTCTTCCGCATAGTAAAAGACTGGTGCAGACATGATTTCAGTAGTGACCTTACCCATGCCAGCATCTGTTAGCGCTTGGGCTACTTTGACTTGAGATTCCAGAGCCTGTACTTGTTGTTGCTGATCGAACGTATAAATGCCCGAACGATATTGAGTCCCTCGATCATTACCCTGCTGCATACCTTGGGTAGGATTATGTGATTCCCAAAACACTTTTAACAATTGCTGATAAGAAATTTTATCCGGATCAAACATCACTAATACAACTTCGTTGTGACCGGTACGACCCGTACAGACCTCATCATAACTGGGATTAGGGGTAAATCCTGCCGCGTACCCTACCGCGGTAGAAAAGACGCCTTGCAAAGTCCAGAATTTTCTTTCCACACCCCAAAAACATCCCATGCCAAACATGGCCTGTTGCACCCCCTGAGGAAATGGTGCTTGCATAGTATTAGCCGTCACATAATGTTCGGCGACCACAGGCATGCTTTCACTGCGACCTAGCAAAGCTTCTTTGGCTGTTGGCATTCGATATTTAATGCTGACAAATTCCATTGTGTTAGTGATTCCTGTTGATTGTATTTTTATCGCCTGGAGCAACTGATAAGTGTTTCACCAGTATTACTCATTCATATTTAATATCTGGGAGGTATTCATAGTAGTGATGTCTGCAATTTGACGCATCGACATTTGTCTTATCTCAGCTAACGCCTGACAACAATAATGCAAGTACTCAGGACTATTACGCTCTCCCCGATGTTGTTGTACTGTCATATCTGGAGAGTCGGTTTCAAGTACGATACTTTCTAACGGCAGCTGTCTCGCCAACTCACGCAAATGTGTGGATCTCTGATAGGTCAACGTTCCACCAAAACCAAACTTAAAATTAGCTTTCATATAACGTTCAGCCTGCCGCAGGCTACCATTGTAAGCATGCACTATCCCACCTATGACAGGATATTTTTTTAAGGCTAACAATACTTCTTCGTGAGCTTTGCGTACATGCAGTATGACCGGTAAAGCATGCTCACAAGCTAGCTTCAATTGTGCTGTGAAAAAAACCTGCTGTTGTTCCACGAGTAAAGAGCGATCATAAAAATCTAAACCAATTTCTCCCACTGCACAGGGGTTATATCGATGCAGATATTCATCTAGATGCTGTAAGTGTTGAGATTGATGAGCACCAATCAACATCGGATGCAAACCTAAGGCATAGTGCAATCCGTATTGTTCTTCACATAAAGTTATTAACGCATCCCAAGACCTTCTTTGCACTGCGGGCACGATAAATTGATCGATATTATGACTACGTGCAGCGCTCAATACTTGGGCTCTATCCTGTGAGAACTGTTCAAAATCCAAATGACAATGGCTATCTATTAATTTCATCTACCACCAGAATATTATATGGTTGCCTTAACCGACAATATTCTACTACACACCCAATATGTCAAATGATAACCAACGTCGTTTCCTAGGCGTACAAAAACTTTACGGACTAGAAGGCTATCAAAATATACAGTCCAGCCATATTTGTGTGATCGGCATTGGCGGCGTGGGCTCATGGGTAGCTGAATCACTGGCCCGCACGCATATAGGGGAGATAACACTTATCGATATGGATCATATCGCTGAGTCGAATATTAACCGCCAAATTCACGCGTTAACCGATACACAGGGACAATCTAAAATTGTGGCCATGTCTGAGCGTATTCAACAAATCAACTCTGACTGCAGACTCAACCTAATTGATGATCACTTATCACTCGAAAATATTTCACACTATATTCTGCATGATTTTGATTTTGTCATTGACTGTTGTGATCAATTTCGCATCAAAGCGGCTCTCATCCATCACTGCAGAAGTAATAAGATCAATTGCCTAACAGTAGGTGGTGCAGGTGGACGTATTGATCCTAGCTGTATACAACTTGCCGATATGACACGATCAGAAGGGGATGCATTATTATCCAAAACTCGCAAGCAATTGCGAACACAACACGGCTTCACTAGAAACCTAAAACGTCGATTTGATATTCCCTGTGTGTTTTCTTCAGAAACATTACGCTATCCAACTGATGATGGAGAAATTACCACGCAAAAGTCTGAGAACTACTCCACTACCGGCCTCAATTGTGCCAACGGTTTTGGCTCTCTATGCGCCGTCACCAGCACTTTCGGCATGCTCGCCAGTGCCTATGTACTGAAACGACTGGCACATCAAAACACCTCATCTAAGACTCATTTATGAGCACTTTGTCTGACTGAGCACATTCAACTGATGATCTAACTGTAAATCATCAATAAGCTCAGTGCTTGTCCTTGGATGTATACATAGAATATAGACCTCTTGTATAAGACTACCCATTAGTGGGAGTTTTATCTTTAGCTCACACATCTCTATACTTAATTTGTCGTAAATGTACGACTATCTATGGTGGGTGAATATGCTTGCTTACCAAGACTTATTACATATCTACTCTGCTGTTTTACTCCGATATAAGATTAAACCAGCAGCATCTTAAGGGACAAAAACTATGAATGAGCAAAAAACAGATCAGGTTATCATCAGCCAAACGGTAGCTATTCTGATTGATGGCAACAATATCGAACGCAGTATTCATGATCAAACCAATGATCCTAATACTATGCTTAACTTTGACCGTCTGATTCCTAAATTACTGGGTAATCGTGGTCTTAATCGCCTGATCTATTTTCGTGAAGGCAAACAGATCTCACAGAAACTGCGTGATCGATTACATGAGTTTTTTCATGGATCAGTCCGCCCATGTCACAAATCTGCCGACATACCTTTGTCCATCAATGCCATGCAATTAGCCAGCAAAGTCGACACTATCGTAATTATGTCAGGCGATTCCGATTACATTGAGCTGGTGCGCCATCTAAAATCAGAGGGTGTACGAGTGGAAATAGCCTCAGTGGATGCCACTACAGCTAATGTCATTAAAGAGGAGAGCGATCATCATTATAGAATCAATGAGGAAGATTGGTTCACATATGCACCTAAGCAAAATAACAAAAATGGCAAACGTCGTCAGACAAAGAGAGCAAACACTGATAAGCCCACGAATGAGAATTCTGCAGATGTAGTTGAGGTCGCATCTGGTGATGAAAAGCAACCTAGCTCTAATGAGTCAGACATACTCATAACGGTGAAGGAATCTAACAAGAAATACGAGCCTGAGTATCCTCAGTCTCAATACATTGCCAATAACAATGGATCTAGCACCTAGATACACTGCTGCCAGTTCATCGACCGCCTAAGGTGACCAAGTTGACTAGGGTTAAAACCCTAGGCGATCATTTCATACTAGTTGAGAGTTCAACTCTCAGCGTCACCCTGCCATAGCATTTCATAGCCTATTTCATAGGTCTCCTGGGCGAAATGAACTAAGCCATCAAATTTCTCTTTAAACACCCCATCAGCATGGGATTTTTCATGTTGTTCAAATGATTTCCAATAAGTGACGATGGCAATGTGATCATCAGTTTTATCTTTTGAACTGACTGTGCCCTCATCCGAGATAAAACCACTGAACTTGTATACTTGGCCACCGATGAAGCCACCTTTATCATCACCATAAGTATTTTTAACCACGTTACACATTTCACCTAAACTCATTTCGACATCTTCGACGCCGACACCGGGTTTCAATTTAACAACGTTGTACAACATGACACATCCAAAAGGTACTGCTAATGGTTCAAACATACTGCCTCCTTAATACTTACTTTAAATATTCGCACTGAGCTTTTTTAGCTATCGTTATGATGAGCCGTCACACGATGTTAATATAGCATGGCATATCAAGCCCATAGAAATTAAAAAAACACCCGCTTGGACTCTCCGTCATGAGACAAAAAATACTCATTCCCACGCTTTTTATAGGTTTCTTACTGAGCATAAGCTATCAAGCACTAAACGCTTATTTCACATCATCAGACCAGCAGCATGTACTCATATATACCACACAAGACTGCCCATACTGTCATACGTTACGTGAAATGTTAGAAGACTACCAAGTTAGTTATCAAGATGTCGATGTGGAAAATACCATTCGAGGTCAATTAGCTTATCTAATACTAAACCAGCCGGGAGTACCGATCAGCATCATTAATGAACAAATAATTTATGGCTATGATGGCAAAGTCTTGACGGATGCGCTGGTGGATGCGGGATACACCATCGCACTCAAG
>CBFHSW010000118.1:0-9375 GCA_965658595.1 Gammaproteobacteria bacterium
CGCTTATGACGTCGATAGGTGTGGCAGGTGTGCCTGCGGCAAGCTTAGTTGCAATCACCATTATCTTAACCGCTATCGGATTGCCTCTGGAAGCAATAGGCTTAATTTTAGCGGTGGATAGACTGCTAGACATGTGCCGCACAGCGGTAAATGTGTTTAGTGATTCTTGCGGTGCAGTTATTATTGCGCGCTCAGAGGGTGAGCAGACTCGCTTGGCATAAAATCTCTAGTATGCAGTGAGTGTATGATTTATGAAGGTGTGTCCTGTGGCTTACTATTTATATAATAGATAATTACGCATAAAGATCAGCCGCAGGGCACTGAATATTTTTTAAATTGAGCGTGTTTTTGAATGGTATGTGAACGAATCCTAATGGTTAGTAACCGCTCATACCGACAATATTAAATCCTGCATCAACATAGGTAACCTCTCCTGTAATACCACTAGCAAGATCAGAGCACAAAAATGCTGCAGCATTTCCAACTTCTTCAATACTGACATTTTTACGTAGTGGAGCATTCTGCTCGACGTGTTCCAACATCTTACGAAAATCACCGATACCGGCAGCGGCTAGAGTGCGAATAGGCCCAGCCGATATGCAGTTAACGCGAATTCCATCTGGTCCTAGCGCGTAGGCCATATAGCGTGTATTTGCTTCTAAGCTGGCTTTAGCTAGTCCCATGATGTTGTAGTTAGGCATGGCTTTTTCTGCACCTAAATAACTCAGTGATAAAATGGCACTATTATGTCCTTGCATCATTGGGCGAGCGGCTTTAGCCAGTGCGGTGAGACTGTAGCTACTGATATCATGAGCTATTTTGGAGCCCTCACGTGTCGTGCTTTCAACATAATCACCCTCTAATTCCTCTTTGGGTGCGAATGCAACTGAGTGAACTAAAATATCGAATTCATTCCACTGTTCGCCTAAATGTTTGAACAGCTCAGTGATGTTGTCATCAGAGGAAACATCGCAAGGCAACACAATATTACTGCCACATTCGCCAGCGAGTTTTTCTACTCTAGATTGGAGTCTTTCATTCTGATAAGTGAAGGCTAATTCAGCACCTTGTTGATGCATTGCTTGGGCAATTCCCCAGGCTATGGAGCGATTACTTGCAACACCGATAATAAGTGCTTTTTTATTCTTCAGAAAAGACATGGTTTCTCCTATTTTGTTCGCTTTAAAGTACTGCATTCAGATGTCTGAGACTTTATACTTACATAAAATATAACCTCAGACCGTAAATTATACATGTCCAATCAATTTCATGGCAGTTAGACCTCTGATTAAATGTGTTTTTATATCATTGCTCCTGTTGACAGGCTGCAAAGATGGACAATGGAATAATCCTTATCGTAGTCAAGATACCCAAGCGGACATTATTTACACTTCGTTTCAAGAGCGTCCCAAAGAGCTTGATCCAGTCAAGTCCTATAATGCAGCCGAATATGAGTTTATTGCGCAGATTTATGAGCCGCCGTTACAATACCACTTTCTAAAGCGTCCCTATGAGTTAGTGCCTCTGTCGGCACGTCGTTTACCGATTAAGACATTCTATGATCAGGCCGGTGAAGCATTACCTGCTGATGTTGATCCAGCACAAGTGGCTTATACCGATTATGTGGTCGAAATTCAGTCAGGAATTCGCTATCAGCCGCATCCATCTCTAGCTGAGAATGACACTGGTGAGTATCGTTATCATCAACTACAAGCCAGTGACTTGGATGATGTTTATGTATTATCAGATTTCGAATATCAAGGCTCACGTACTCTGACTGCGCATGATTATGTGTATCAAATTAAGCGCTTAGCCCATCCAAATTTACACTCGCCTTTAGCGGGTTTGTTAGGCAACTATATCGTTGGTTTTTCAGATTATCGTGAGAAAGTATTATCAGCCTTGGAGGCAGAGCCAGACTCATGGTTAGATCTCACTGATATTACTATGGAGGGTGTGACCGCTATTGATGAATATCGCTACAGGATCAGAGTGCGAGGCGTTTATCCTCAGTTTATCTATTGGTTGAGTATGCCATTCTTTTCTCCTATTCCATGGGAGGCGGATAAGTTCTATGCTCAGCCGGGTATGAAGCAACGCAATCTCTCCTTTGATTGGTATCCGATCGGCACTGGGCCCTTCATGCTGACAGAAAATAATCCTAACTTACGCATGGTATTGGAAAAGAACCCCAATTTTCACGGCGAGACTTATCCGACTGAGGGTGAGCAACAAGATTATAGTAATGGATTGTTAGATGACGCAGGTCGTGCCATGCCATTTGTTGATAAGGTGATATTTAGTCTTGAAAAAGAAAGCATTCCGTATTGGAATAAATTCATGCAAGGGTTTTATGATACCTCCGGCATTAGCTCAGATAGTTTTGATCAATCGGTAGAGTTGAACTCACAAGGCCAATTCGCCCTTACAGACGAAATGAGAGAAAAAGGCATAGAGCTCTCTTCAGCGGTAGCTACCAGTTTGTATTATCTAGGGTTTAATATGCGCGATCCTATTGTTGGTGGATTGAGTGAGCGTGCAAGATTACTACGCAGAGCTATCTCAATTGCGGTTGATTATGACGAGTTTATCTCTATCTTTAGGAACGGTCGTGGGGTGCCAGCACAGGGACCCATACCACCAGGTATATTTGGTTATGAAGAAGGTGAAGCTGGACACAACCCTTATATTTATGACTGGGATCAGCAACAATTAAAGCGACGCTCCATAAAAGCTGCCAAGGCCATGATGCGTGAAGCCGGCTATGCACAAGGTGTAGACCAGGAAACTGGTAAGCCACTGATACTCTACTTCGATACAGTTAGTCGTGGTGCAGATACTAAAGCTTTACTGAACTGGATGGTTAAGCAGTTTGCTAAAATTGATATTCAGTTAGTGATCCGCGGCACTGATGGCAATCGATTTTTTGATAAGCTCAATCAAGGTACTTTTCAAATTTATCAACTAGGCTGGAATGCAGATTATCCTGATCCTGAGAACTTCTTTTTCTTATTGTATGGGCCTAATTCTATCTTGGTATCTAAAGGTCAGAATTATAGTAATTATGAAAATGCTGAGTTTGATGCTTTATTTGATCAAATGAAGAACATGGAAAATAGCCCACAACGATTGCAGATTATTCGTGATATGAATGACATCGTACGCGCGGATGCACCATGGGTATTTGCTTTTAACCCCAAGTCATATTCGCTGACGCATCGGTGGTATGAAAATGTGAAGCCGAATTTGATGGCTAACAATACAATGAAGTACAAACGCATAGATGCACAAACGCGTGAACAAATGCGTCAAGCATGGAATCCACCATTGATGTGGCCACTTTATGTGTTAATGACACTTTTTGTGATCGCCATTATTCCGGCTATTCGAGGCTATCAAAAACGAGAACAGGCAAGAGGCTTATGATTAGTTATATTATTCGTCGTATCCTGTATGCGATACCTATATTAATAGGTGTAAACGTGATTACGTTTTTATTGTTTTTTGTGGTTAATTCACCAGACGACATGGCCATCAGTCAGCTGGGTCAGAAATACACGACTGAACAACAGATAGAAGATTGGAAGCGCGAGCGCGGCTATCACCTGCCACTCTTTCATAATGCAGATTCTCGAGGTTTGCATCAATTCAAAGACACTATATTTTATCAAAAATCAGTTCGTTTATTTGTGTTTGATTTCGGTAGTTCTGATAGTGGGCGTGATATTAGCTATGACATAAAACAACGCATGTGGCCAAGCTTGGCCATCGCCGTACCTAATTTAATTATAGGCTTAATGGTAACGATTAGTTTCGCACTGCTAATTGCTTTTTTTCGAGCCACTTATATTGATTATTGGTCTGTTATTATTTGTGTCGCATTAATGTCAATTTCAACTTTGTTTTATATTATCGGTGGACAATTTATTGTTGGTAAGATATTACGAGTAGTGCCTATATCAGGCTATGACACAGGTTTTGAGGCAATAAAGTTTTTGGTCTTACCTGTCATCATTGGTGTGATTAGTGGAATAGGTGCCAGCACACGCTGGTATAGAACGATATTTCTAGAAGAGATGAGCAAGGATTATGTGCGCACAGCACGTGCTAAAGGCTTGTCAGAAACTCATGTTATGTTCGGTCACGTATTACGTAATGCCATGATTCCAATATTGACGGGTATCGTTGTTGTGCTGCCGTTGTTATTTATGGGGAGTCTATTGACTGAAAATTTCTTCGGCATTCCCGGTTTGGGAAGCTACACTATTGATGCAATTAATCGTCAGGATTTTGCTATTGTGCGTTCCATGGTTTATCTAGGATCGGTGTTGTATATCATCGGATTATTGCTGACAGATATTTCCTATACATTAGTTGATCCAAGAATAAGGTTGAGATGATGTCTATGCCATTTCAGCCAGTCATATTGATAACCGATGGTTTGTTCTTTTTATTAACCGCTGCCATCCTCGCTTTTGTCTTCATGTTAAGAAGCCGGCCGCATTTAAAACGTCCTTGGCAAAAAGTCGTACAGCGTAAAACTGGTGCAGTGTCATTGTTAGTATTGCTTTGTTATTACTCTATTGCCTTGCTTGATTCTATGCACTTTCATCCGCGCTTAGATAATCATTTAGATACTCAAATACAATCTCAGTACCAATATTCGAATGAAATAATCAGTGTGTTAGACGTCATGATGATGCCTATGAAAACACAAGTAGAGACAACATTTTCAGCTCCTTTGGCGACACATTCATTCTCTAAAGAAATGATCCAAAAACAAGACGGCAGTGTAGAGCGTATCTATCCACGCTTGAAGTATGGTGGCGCACATTTGGAAAATCCTGATGCTGAAAAAATGGCTGATATCAGATTATTATCTATGCAAGGTTTACTGCAGGGTTTAATTATTTGGGCTTTGTTATATTTAGTCTACATAATTGTGTTTGGTGGATTCAGCTCACTGGGTATCGTAGCTTATTGGCAACACTTGAAAAGTAGGCAATCTGAGTATCCAATATCTGCTATCGCTTTATGCATGGCAATTATCATAGTGCTGATTAATATCAGTATGACGTTAGGGAGCCATTACCATTTGTTTGGCACAGATAAAGTAGGCCAGGATGTTTTTTATCAGGCTGTCAAAAGTGTTCGCACTGGAGTTTTAATTGGAGCTTTAACGACTTTAGTAATGCTGCCTGTAGCTATCATATTTGGATCTATGGCGGGTTTTTTCAGAGGCTGGATTGATGACTTAATTCAATATTTATATACCACTTTGAATTCAATTCCTAACGTATTGCTGATTGCCGCATCGGTATTGTTAATTCAAGTATATATGAATAATCATGCAGAAAGTTTTGATAGTTTGACTGAGCGAGCTGATATGCGTTTGTTATTCTTGTGCTTGATATTAGGCATTACAAGCTGGACAGGCTTATGTCGTTTGTTAAGAGCAGAAACATTTAAATTGCGTGAAATGGAATATATACAAGCTGCTACTGCATTTGGTGTCAGTAAATTCAAGATATTATCGCGTCACATTATGCCAAATTTCATGCACATAGTATTGATTACGGTAGTTCTCGATTTTAGTGGTTTAGTACTCGCTGAGGCCGTACTCTCTTATATTAATATTGGTGTAGATCCTGCCACCAATAGCTGGGGTAATATGATTAATCAGGCACGTCTAGAAATGGCACGCGAACCCGTCGTATGGTGGTCATTAACAGCAGCGTTTGTGTTCATGTTTGTATTAGTATTGTTTGCTAATTTGTTTGCTGATGTGGTGCGTGATGCACTCGATCCGCGTGTGTCAGGAGGTGAGTCTTGAGTGCTTTGTTAGAGGTGCAAGGGCTTAGTACTGATATTCGTTTATCCAGCAAAACACTGCATGCTGTTAAGAATATCTCTTTTCAAGTTCACCAAGGTGAGACGGTGGCATTGGTAGGAGAATCTGGTTCAGGGAAATCTATTACTGCTCTATCAATCGCACGATTGTTGCCGGATGCTGCGGGTATTACCCAAGGAAAAATTATACTCAGCGGTGAAGATCTGCTCGCAAATACTGAACGTGAGATGCGTACCATACGTGGAAATCGTGTCGCTATGATTTTTCAGGAGCCCATGACCTCGCTCAATCCGGTGATTAAGATTGGCGTGCAAATACAAGAGTCATTGCGCTTACATCTTCGGCTTAATAAAAATAATGCTAAGCAACGCTGTATAGATTTATTAGAGGCTGTCGGGTTGCCTGAGCCGGTTAGAAATATGCAAGAGTATCCCCATCAGCTATCAGGCGGTATGAGACAAAGAGTTATGATAGCAATCGCTCTCGCTTCAGATCCCGAGTTATTGATTGCTGACGAACCCACTACAGCCCTAGATGTAACTATACAAGCACAGGTGCTGAAGTTGCTTAAGTCGCTTCAAGTGAAGCGTAACATGGGTATGGTTTTCATTACTCATGATCTCGGCGTGGTGCAACAAATTGCTGACCGTGTGGTTGTTATGCAAGCGGGTATGATTGTTGAGAATGCACTCGCAAAAGATTTTTTTGTCGCACCTCAACATGCGTATAGTCAGCAATTATTGAATGCGCTACCGAGTATTAGTAAGCGTGGCATTAAGCTTTCTGGTGCTCATTCGACTGATCAATCATTAGCAACTGATCAATCAGTACAGACAGTCACTAATATTGAGTCTGATCAAGATAGTATTCTCAAGGTGGAGAATCTAAAAGTTCATTTTCCTATTAAGGCTGGTATATTCAAAACTACTGTAGGTTATGTAAAAGCGGTGGATGATGTTTCTTTTCAGCTTCAGCCGGGTAAAACATTAGCGTTAGTTGGAGAGTCAGGTTGTGGAAAAACGACGGTAGGTAAAAGTATCTTACAGCTAATTACAGTGACTGATGGACGTATAGAGTTTTCTGGGGATAACTTGGCTGAGTTAGATGCTACAAGGTTATTAGAAAAAAGACGTGACTTACAAATTATTTTTCAGGATCCGTACTCGTCACTCAATCCACGCATGCTAATTGGTAATATTATTGAAGAGGGAATGATTGCGTTAGGTGAAAAAGTCTCAGCTATGCATAGAGCTGCGGAAATTGATCGCCTACTCGCTCAAGTCGGTTTGCCAGAAGATGTAAAATATCGATATCCGCATGAGTTTTCGGGTGGGCAAAGACAGCGCATTTGTATTGCCCGCGCACTTGCTGTTAAGCCACGTGTGATCGTCTGTGATGAGCCGACTAGTGCGTTAGATGTATCGGTGCAAGCTCAAGTATTAAATCTCCTCAAAGACTTGCAAAATCAATTAGGAGTGAGTTATCTATTTATTACCCATGATATGTCAGTGGTGGGATATCTTGCTGATGAAGTGGCAGTGATGAATTCTGGTGTTATCGTTGAGCAAGGTTCAGTTGAGGACGTTTTAAATCATCCTCAACATGAGTACACCCAGAAATTACTTTCTGCAGTGCCCCATGTTACTACCGGCTAAGTATTCAAATGTTTGATCTGAGTGGTATAAGAAACTGGTATCAGACCTCTTCAGGGCAGCTTGTTTCTGCCGTTATTGAGAAACATTTGGCAAAAATCAGTGCCTGTATTTTTGGTTATGTTGCTATTGAAGTAGGACATGCCTTTACGGATAGAAATCTTCTTAAAAAGTGCACGATACGAAAAAAAATCTTGTTAGATCGTTCTAACTATGCACATATAAATGCGAGTCCAGCGGCATTGCCTATCGCCACTGATAGTGTAGATTTAATAGTCATGTCACATGCGTTAGATTTCACCAGTAAGCCACACGAAATATTACGCGAGATGGAGCGAAGTTTAGTGGCTGAAGGTCATCTAATTATTATTGGATTCAATCCGATTTCTTTTTATGGTCTATGGCGGTTGTTTTTGTCTAGAACTAACACAACACCATGGGATGCAAATTTTTACAGTATCAGGCGATTGCGTGATTGGTGTAGTTTACTAGGTTTTGAGGAAATAGAAATCCAGTATGCTGGACATCTACCACCTTTTAAACGCTTACAATCTTGGCAAAAAATGCGCTCGATAGAGAGTTTTATAAAGAAGTTTTTTAATCGCTTTGGTGGTGTTTATGTTTTGGTAGCACGCAAGAGAGTGGCCCGACTAACTCCACTCAAAGGTGTGTGGTCATCACCTAAAGTATTGTTTCCAAAAGAAGCGCCAAAGCCTTCTGCAAGTTGCACCGCTGGACAAAAAAATAATGACTGAACATGTAGAAATTTTTACTGATGGAGCCTGTCGAGGAAACCCTGGTCCGGGTGGATGGGGCGCTTTATTGAGATATAAAGAGCGTGAACGTGAGATGAAAGGCAGTGACCCAGATACCACTAATAATCGTATGGAGTTACAAGCGGCCATATCATCACTGGCCAGTTTGTCGCGTCCTTGTGATGTCAGTCTTACTACCGATTCACGCTATGTAATGGATGGTATAGAAAAGTGGCTGCCAGGCTGGAAGAAAAAAGGGTGGAAAACTGCTGCAAAAAAACCAGTTAAAAATGAGGACTTGTGGCGCCAGCTTGATGAGCTGGTACAGCAACACAGTGTCGAATGGCATTGGGTGAAAGGACATAGTGGACATATAGAAAACGAAAGAGTGGATCAATTAGCAAATCTTGCTATTGATGAAATGCAAAGTACTCAAGCATAGCGAGACATGAAATGAGACAAGTTGTATTAGATACTGAAACTACTGGATTAGAAGTCAGTGATGGTCATCGGGTAATCGAGATTGGAGCGGTTGAGATTGTAAACCGAACTGTTACCGAGCGCTTTTATCATCAATATCTTAATCCTGAGCGTGCTATCGATGTGGGTGCCCAAGAAGTCCACGGAATTAGCATAGAATCACTTCAAGATAAGCCTAAATTTGTTGATATATGTGATGAATTTATTGAGTTTGTTCAAGGTAGCAATTTGATCATTCATAACGCTGCATTTGATGTAGGCTTCATTGACCATGAACTAGCTACAGTGGGGCACGTGGTCAAGAAAATCCAAGACATTTGTACAATAACGGATTCTTTGCAGGAAGCGCGAAAAATGCACCCTGGTCAACGCAACAGTCTGGATGCTTTATGTAAGCGATATGATATAGACAACACTCATCGTGAGTTACATGGAGCTTTATTAGATGCCCAGATATTAGCCGATGTTTACATGGCGATGACAGGTGGTCAGGTCACTATGACTCTAGCCGCTGATGAGCAAAAACGAAAACATGATGAGCCTGATGATCATGCCCAAATTCATGAGAACTATCAGCTCAAGTCAGTGTTAGCTTCACCGCAAGAGATGGAAGAGCATGAAAAAATGTTAGAAAATA